>JAEZHG010000323.1 GCA_023436945.1 Pseudomonadota bacterium
CGCCGGTGGTGCCTGGGATCTTGACGGAAGCACCCACACCCGCTGGCAGTAAGCCTCTCCTTCCTTTAAAGGCGAGGCCCTCCCGCCCATGTTCCGGCGCGGGATGAAGGAGTCACTATGCGCCTCGCCTTTATGGGAACCCCCGAATTTGCCGTGCCGTCTCTGGCCGAGCTGATTGCCTCCGGCCACGAGATCGTGGCCGTCTATTCCCAGCCGCCGCGCCCCAAGGGCCGTGGACAGAAGCTGACCCCCTCGCCCGTACATGCCTTTGCCGAGGCGATGGGCCTGCCGGTCTTCACGCCGGAATCCATGAAATCCGACGAAGCCATCGAGACTTTCAAGTCGCTTGATCTCGATGCCGCTGTCGTTGTGGCCTATGGCCAGATTCTGAAACCCGAAGTGCTGGAAGCGCCGCGTCTGGGCTGCTTCAACCTGCACGGCTCGCTGCTGCCGCGCTGGCGCGGTGCCGCGCCGATCCAGCGCGCCATCATGGCCGGTGACAAGCAGACCGCTGCCCAGATCATGCGTATGAGCGAAGGTCTGGACGAGGGCGCGATCATCCTGTCCGAAGTCATGGACATATATCCGACCGACACCGCCGCTTCCCTGACCGAGCGTATGAGCCACACCGGTGCCGCCCTGTGGCCGCGCGCCCTTGCCGCTATCGAGCGCGGCGGCGCACAGGAAGTCGAACAGGTCGGCGAAGTCACCTACGCCAAGAAGATCACCCCCGCCGAGGCCCGCATCGACTGGACCCGTAGCGCCGCCGAGGTGGACGCCCACATCCGTGGCCTGTCACCCTTCCCCGGTGCGTGGTTCGAGGTCGCCACCGATGGCGAGCCTGTCCGCATAAAGGCGCTGCTTTCCGAAGTTGTCGATGCCAAGGGCCAGCCGGGTGAGTTGCTCGATCAGGAACTGACCATCGCTTGCGGTGAGGGTGCCGTGCGCCTGATCCGTGCACAGCGTGCAGGCAAGGCCCAGCAATCGGCCAGTGAACTGCTGAACGGCTTCAAGATCACCACTGGTATGATCCTGAACTAATGCCCCGCTACCGCTTCACAGTCGAATACGACGGCTCGGCCTATAACGGCTTTCAGGCCCAGAAGGACCAGCCCACGGTTCTGGGCGCGCTGGAGGATGCCATCAAGGCCTTCAGCGGTCAGGATGTGCGTATCGCTGCGGCGGGCCGCACCGACACGGGCGTGCACGCCACGGGTCAGACCTGCCACGTCGATCTGGAAAAGGACTGGCCTGCCCGTACCGTCATGAACGCCATGAATGCGCATATGATGGAAGAGGCGGTATCGGTTCTCGACTGTGTTCCGGTCAGTGATGACTGGCACGCGCGCTTTACCGCCAATGGCCGCAAATACCTCTATCGCATCCTCAATCGTCCGGGCCGTCCGGCGATTGATCGCGGCCATGTCTGGCACGTGAAGAAAGAACTGGACGCCGAGGCCATGCATGTCGCGGCCCAATATCTTCTGGGCCAGCACGACTTCACCACCTTCCGCGATGCCCAGTGTCAGGCGCAAAGCCCGATCAAGACCATGGACGTGGCCCGCGTGACCCGCGTCGGCCAAGAGGTTCATCTGGTGTTCGAAGCGCGCAGCTTCCTGCACCGTCAGGTCCGCTCCATGACCGGATCGCTGGCCGAGGTGGGTCTAGGTCGCTGGACGCCGGAAGAATTCAAGGCCGCCCTTGATGCCGCCAGCCGCGTTCGCTGTGGCCCTGTGGCACCGTCGGACGGCCTTTACCTGACCGGTGTCAGCTACGACACCGAAAGCTGATTACTTCTTCAGCAGACCACCAAGGATGCTGCCGAGGCCACCGGCAGCACCGCCGCCAGAGCCACCGCCCAGAAGCCCGCCGAGAATATCACCCATATCCACACCCTGTTTCGGGTTGGCGGCATCGCCGTTGGGTGTCAGTCGGTCGATGATGATCGGCAGGGCCATGGCCAGAACCCCTGCGGCCTGAGCGGGGGTAATGCCCAGCTTGTTGGCCAGTTGGCCGATAGGGCCGGAACCGAGGATGCCCTCAAGCTGATCGGCCGACACGGGCATGTTGCTGCCCTTGCCAAGCCACGAAGCCGCAATGTCACCCAGACCGCCCGCGCTGAACTTTTCGGTCAGTCCCTGAACCCCGCCTTGCGACTGGATCAGTTCCTGCACACCGCCCAGAGCATCGGCTCCGCCGTTCACGCCCTTGCCGCCCAAAACACTATCCAGAAAGCTCATTTCCATCTCCTGTTCCGGCGGAAATCCGGTCTCGACACCGCACTGGTTGCAGATTCAGTGACGTTAGATGCCACAGCTTTTTCAGCCTGTTTGCAAACATAGGTGACGGGCTTTGGTTCACGTCCGGCAGGCGGTTTCGTGGGCGCGGGAATGGCGTTTTGGGGTCATGTCACGGTGATCGCTGTGGATTTTCTTTGATACAGATTGAAACAAAGCTTCAACAATTGGTGATCATGCTCTAGGACTATCGGCACAGACCTTAAGCAAGTCCGGAGCACGCCAGTTCATGAAACGGCTCACAGCCGCCGCTCTCGCGGCAACACTCGGTTTCTTCACCCTCGCACCTGCGCAGGTTGAAGCCAGAGATCCCTACTGGCAGTGCGTGACCTTCGCGCGCATGTTCTCGGGCATCCAGATTTTCGGTGATGCGTGGACCTGGTGGCGCCAAGCCGTCAATTCCTTCCGCACTGGCACAGCTCCCGAAACGGGCTCGGTGCTTGTTTTCCAGCCTCATGGTCGTATGCGTCAGGGCCACGTTGCTGTCGTTTCGGACGTTCTGACCGACCGCGTGATCCGCGTGACCCACGCCAACTGGGGCGGTAGCCGCGGCAAGGTCGAAGAGAATGTCACCGTCGTTGACGTCTCTCGCGAAGGCAACTGGAGCAGCGTGAAGGTCTGGTACAACCCGATCAACGATCTGGGCACCACCGCCTACCCTACCTACGGCTTCATCTATAAGAACGCTGCTGACGCCGCCGCCGCTGGCCAAGAAACTGCCGCAGACGTTCCGGCCCAATAAGCCAGACACCCCGAGTTGATTTGATTACGCCCCGACATCGTTCGGGGCGTTTCCAATTTCGGCCGCATCAGGCGATACATTGGCCATGACTCAAGCTGACAACGATATTCGGGGCCGCTCGATCGAGAATGCCCGTCACGAGCCGCAGGGCATCACCTATGCGGGCTATCTCGACCTCGACACCCTGCTGTCCGCCCAGAAGCCGCGCAGCGACCAGCATGACGAAATGCTCTTCGTCATCATCCACCAGACCAAAGAGCTTTGGCTAAAGCAGATCCTGCACGAGGTGGCTCTGGCCCAGACGCTGGTGCGCGCCGGCGATCTGGTGCCCGCCTACAAGTCACTGGCCCGCGTCAGCCGTATCCAGTCGGTGATGACCCAGAGCTGGGACATCCTCGCCACCATGACGCCCGCAGACTACTTACGTTTCCGTGGCGATCTGGGGGCCTCCTCCGGTTTCCAGAGCGATCAGTTCCGCAGGCTGGAAACCATGCTCGGCCTGAAAGACCCGCGCTTCCTGCGCTTCCATGCCGAACGCCCCGAGGCCCACGCCGCGCTGGTCGAGGCCATCAATGCCCCTAGCCTCTATGACGACGCCCTGCGCCAGATGGCGCTGGCAGGTCTGCCGGTTCCACAAGATGTTCTGGATCGCGATGTGTCGCAGTCCTACGAGGCCCACAGCGGCGTCGAAGAGGCGTGGCTAGAGGTCTATCGCAACACCGAGCAGTGGTGGCCCTTCTATCAACTGGCCGAGAAGCTGGTCGATCTGGACGACGCCCTGCTGACGTGGCGACACAAACATGTTGTCACTGTAGAGCGCATTATCGGCCGCAAGATGGGCACCGGCGGCACCGATGGCGTCGGCTATTTAATTGACACTCTGAAGCGCCGTTGTTTCCCTGAACTCTGGAGTTTGCGTACCCGCCTTTGAAGGCAACCCGCCGTGTGACGCCGCGTTAGAGAGTATCCAGCAAAGGAGCTTCCTCCCATGAGCGCCAACAGCCACGATATCAAAATCCTGAACGGCCTGATCGAGGGCCTGATCGACTGTGCCGACGGCTATCGCGAGGCCACGGATCAGGTGGAAGACCCCCGCTATAGCCAGTGGTTCGACCGCCGCGCCTCCGAGCGCCTCGCACTGGCGGAAGAGATCAAGCAGGAGGTCCGCGCCAAGGGCGGCTCGCCAGAGGACAATGGCTCGATCCTGTCGAAAGCCTCGCGGGCCTTCAGCGGTTTTTCCCAAGCCATCCTCGGCAGCCAGAAGTCGGTCTTCGAGGTGATCCAGAACTCGGAGGCCAAGCTCAAAGCCCGCTTCGAGACGGCCCTGAACGACCAGAACATCTCGGCGACCACGCGCGAGACCCTGCGTCGCGGCCTTGCCCGCATCGCCGAGGCCGAGAGCGATCTGGCAGCCCTGAGCGAATATCTGGCCCCTCAGGCTCCGCCCACTCAAGACCAGTAAGCGGCTCAACTCGCATACAACAAAAAACCCCCGTCGCATCGCGACGGGGGTTTTTCTTATCGGATCAAATCCGAAGCCGGTCTTAGGCTTCGGTCTTGTCTTCTGCAGCGCCGGTGGTCGGGACCGAAACCTTGCGAGCGGTTTGACGCTCGGCGATACGGGCCGACTTACCGCGACGGTCGCGCAGGTAGTACAGCTTGGCGCGACGGACGACACCGCGGCGCTTCACTTCGATCGACTCAACGTTCGGCGACAGGATCGGGAAGCGACGCTCGACGCCTTCACCGAACGAAATCTTGCGGACCGTGAAGGTCTCGTTCACGCCACCGCCGTCACGGGCGATGCAGACGCCTTCGAAGGCCTGGATACGCTCGCGGTCACCTTCCTTGATGCGCACGTTAACGCGCAGGGTGTCGCCCGGTTGGAAATCCGGAATGGTCTTGCCTTCGAGCAGGCGGGCTTTTTCTTCAGCTGCGAGCTGTTGAACGATGTTCATGGTCTATCTCCGGAGCTTATTTGCTCTTTACCTGTAAGTTGGCGAGATACTGCTCCCAGAGGTCTGGGCGCCGTTCCCGCGTAGTCAGTTCCCGTTGCTCCTGCCGCCACTTTGCGATCTTTTTATGATCACCGGACAGAAGAACGTCGGGAATGTCGTGGCCCTCGAACGTCCGCGGTCGCGTGTACTGCGGATACACAAGAAGGTTGTCCTCGAAGCTCTCGGATGTCAGGCTTTCCGCCGCACCCAAGACCCCCGGAACCAACCGGACGCACGCCTCGATCGCCACCATTGCCGCCGCCTCGCCACCGGCAAGGACCGCGTTTCCGACGGAGACCTCCTCGAACCCGCGCGCATCAAGTACCCGCTGGTCCACCCCCTCGAAACGACCGCAAAGCACGACAATACCGTCGGCCTTTGCCCATTCCTTCACTCGCGCCTGTGTCAGGGGCCTGCCACGTGCGCTCATGTACAAAAGCGGCCGAGGGGGACCTTGCAAGCTGTCTAGAGCCCGCGCCACCACGTCCGCTTTGAGTACCTGACCCGAACCGCCACCCGCAGGGGTGTCGTCGAGGAAGCCGCGCTTATCCTCGGAAAACGTGCGAATGTCCAGTGTTTCCAGATTCCACAGTGCCTTCTCGCGCCAAGCGGTGCCGATGAGGGAGACGCCGAGCGGGCCGGGAAAGGCCTCGGGGAACATGGTCAGGACGGTTGCGGTAAAAGCCATGCGCGCCCTTTAGCGCCGAAGCCCCTTAAAAGCAAAAGGGCGGAAGGTCTGAACCTTCCGCCCCTTAGCCCCGGGATTACCGTTACAGGCTGGGCTGACCGCCGCCCGCGGCGATCCATGCGTCCACCTGCTCTTCCAACACCTGAAGCGGCACCGCACCGGAGCCGAGCACGACGGTGTGGAAGTCGCGGATGTTGAACTTGTCACCCAGCGCCGCCTGAGCCTTGCGACGCAGCTCGAAGATCTTCAACTCGCCGATCTTGTAGCTGGTGGCCTGCCCCGGGCTGGTGATGTAGCGCTCGGTTTCCTTCTGGATGTCGCGCTCGGACAGCAGCGAGTTCTGGCGGAAGTAGTCCATCGCCTGTTCGCGGCTCCAGCGCTTGGCGTGCAGACCGGTATCGAGCACCAGACGCACGGCACGCCACAGCTCGGTCGAGAGGCGGCCGAAGTCCGAGTACGGGTCCTGATAGAAGCCCATCTCCTTGCCCAGCTGCTCGGCGTAGAGGCCCCAGCCTTCCGAATAGACGCCATAGCCACCGAAGCGGCGGAACGACGGCACACCTTCAAGCTCTTGCGCATAGGCGATCTGGAAGTGGTGGCCCGGTGCGCCTTCGTGCAGGCTGATGCCCTCGACCTGCGGCTTCAGAACCTGCGTCATGTCCGACAGGTTCATATAGTAGATGCCCGGACGCGAGCCGTCCGGTGCGGGGCGGTTATAGAAAGCGATCGAAGCCGTTGCCTCGCGGAACGGCTCGACGGCGCGCACTTCCAGCCCAGCCTTCGGCAGGGTCGAGAACCACTGGTCCGAAATCTCCATCACGCGGGCCACATAGCCACGCGCATCGTTCAGGAAGGCTTCCTTGCCCTCCGGCGTGTTCGGATACTGGAACTGTGGGTCGGTTTTGATGAAGGTGAAGAACTCTTGCAGGGTGCCGGTAAAGCCGACCTGCGCCTTAATCACTTCCATATCGGCCTGAATACGGGCAACCTCGGCCAGACCGATGTTGTGGATCTCATCGGCTGTCAGGTTGGTGGTCGTCGAAAGCTGAAGGCGGGCGTTGTAATAGGCCTCGCCGTTCGGCAAACGCCACACGCCATCGTTGCTGTCAGCCTTGGCCTGAGCTTCGCCCAGAGCCGTCAGAACAGTTTCAAAACCGCGCTTGTACGGGCCGGTCAGGGCGTCGCGCGCGGAGGCCAGCAGGCGGTCCTTGGTGGCCTGATCGGTATCGAGCGCGTTCACCTTCTTTTGGATATCGGCCCAGACAGGGTTTTCCGCGCCACCGTCAAACGGTGCGCCCGCGATCACGGCGCGGGTGTTGTCGAAAGACGGCTCGAACACGAACATCGGCGAGACAATGCCCTTGGCCGTGCGGTCACGAAGCGTCGAGGCGACCTCGCCCATGTAACGTTCGGCATCGACCAGACGGGCCACATAGGCCTCGGCGTCCGAGACGCTGGTGACGCGGTGGTTATTAATCATGAAGACCGGAAGACCGGTGGTCGGGTTGCCGTTGGCGGCAAACTGGAAGCCCCAGTCGCGCCACTGGTTCGACAGGCGGGCCTGCTCGACCTGATATTCGAAAAGGCGCACCGACAGCTTGTTTTGGGCCGACAGTTTCGAGGTATCGAACGACGACTTCAACTCGGCCAACTGCGCTTCCAGCAGAGCCAGCGAACGGCCTTGGGCGGCTGCGGAGTTGTCGTCCAGCTTGTCGTAGTCGGTCTTCAGACCCATCGAGGTCATCTGCTGCGGGCTGAGCGCCAGGCGGGCCTGATAGGCGGCCTCGAACCAGTCCGACAGACGGGCGTCCTCGCTTTGGGCGCTGGCAACGGCAGCCGGTGCGGTGGACGCTACGGCCATGGGTGCCACGCCACACAGGGCCAAGGCAGCAACGGAAGAAATCAGAATGTGGCGCATAGGCGCTCCCCCTCACTCAAAGTCAGGGGCGCACCCTTTCAGCAAAGCCTGGCGGTGACAAGATTTCAGTGAATTGAAAACATTAAGGCCGGAAACATTACCTCCGGCCCCAAGCGGTTTAACCACCACGCAGTTGGCTGATGGTCTTGGCCGGAGAAATCTGCTCGGTGTCGGCCAGCAGGTGGATCAGTGCCGGACGCCCCTGCACATTAGCCTCGCAGCATTGTTTGAGGGCCGCGGGGAAGTCCTCGGTCTTGGTCACTTTCACGGCAAAGGCCCCGAAGGCCTCGGCATATTTGACGAAGTCGGGGTTCTTCAGGTCCGTACCGATCACACGACCCGGATAGTGGGTCTCCTGATGCATACGGATGGTGCCATAGGTGGCGTTGTCGACCACGATGACGGTGATGCCGAGACCATACTGGGCCGCGGTCGCCATCTCGCAGGCGCTCATCATGAAGTCGCCGTCGCCTGCGAAACAGACGACCTGACGCTCGGGCATCATCAGCTTGGCGGCCACTGCTGCCGGATAGCCATAACCCATGGCACCTGAGGTCGGGGCCAGTTGGGCGCGGCGGCAGGTGTGGCGATAGAAGCGGTGCAGCCATGCAGCAAAGTTACCCGCACCATTGGTCAGGACGGCATCGCTTTGCAGACCAACCGATAGATGGCCGACAACTTCCGACAGGTTCACATCGCCCACCGTGTCGATGCGCGAGGAGAAGGCCGTATAGGCGTCATTGGCGGCCTTGGCCTGATCATGCCATTGGCCGCTGGTTTCGATCTCGGAGATGGCGAGTGCGGCAAGGCTGTTATCGGCACAGGCCGACATCAAAGGGGCCCAGACACGGCCCAGTTCCTCGGCACCCGGATGGATATGGACCATCACCTCTGCGGTGCGGTCTCGGTCCAGCGTGGTGTAGCCTTGGGTGGCGTTCTCGCCCAAGCGCGCGCCGATGACGATCATCAGGTCGGTCTGTTTGACCCGCTCGATCAGCTTGGGCGCACAGCCGATACCCAGATCACCCGCATAGCAGGGATGGTTGTTGGGGATCAGGTCCTTGCGGCGGAACGACAGGGCGGTCGGGATGCCGTTCTTCTTGGCCCATGCGGCGATGGCGTGGCTGGCCTCGTCGGTCCAGCCCGAGCCGCCCAACACCAGCAGCGGGCTCTTGGCGGCATCAAGGCGCGCCTTCAAATCTTCAACGAATGCCGGATCAAGCGCCGCACGCGCAGGGCGCACCGGACGCACCGGAGCCGGACCACCGTCCTCGTGTAGCAGGTTTTCAGGCAGGGCGATGACCACAGGTCCCATCCGGCCCTGAAGTGCGGTCGCAAAGGCGCGCTCTACGATCTCGGTCGTGCGCTCGGGGCTTTCGATCTCGGTCGCCCATTTGGCAAGGGTGCCGAAGGTCTGGCGGTAATCGACTTCCTGAAACGCCTCGCGGCCACGGTCGCTGAGCGCGATCTGACCCACGAACATGATCAGAGGTGTGGAATCCTGTTGGGCCGTATGAATACCGACCGAAGCCTGCGTCGCGCCCGGACCGCGGGTGACCATGCAGATGCCGGGCTTTCCGGTCAGCTTGCCATAGGCCTCGGCCATGTTGGCGGCCCCTGCCTCGTGACGGCAGATGATGACCTCGATCTTGTCGCGGACATCATAGAGGGCATTCAACACCGCCAGATAACTCTCGCCCGGCACACAGAAGACCTTGTCCACGCCATTGACGACGAGGGTTTCAACCAAACGATGGGCGGCGGAGGCTTGCGTCATGAGGGACCCGCTTGCAAAACAAGTGACAGGATATGGCCACGGTTACGCGGCAATGTCGGATATACATAGGCCGAACGAACGCCGGTCATCTACAAACGATTTGTCACATCCCACAGGTTTTGGAGACCTAAAAATGCGCAAACTCATCGCACTGGGCATGGTTGCAGTCGCGCTCTCGACGGCAGCGTGCAACACCATTTCGGGCATCGGTCGTGACATGCAGGCCGCTGGCCGCGCCGTGACCAACTCTTCGGATCAGGCGCGGCGCTAAGCCTGACAGCCGTTCAGGCCGTCATGTTAAAAGGCAGAGGACGGGTTATTCGACCCGTCCGCTCTCGCCGACGCGCTGGAGCGCTTCTTTCGAGGCAGCACAGCCGACGTGGATCTTATCCCCCACCTCGACACGGGCAGTCAGCGGATAGGTGCGGTCGCTCATCGTGTCCGAGCAGTCGGTGCCGGTCACGGTCACAGCCAGCTTCTTGCCGTCTGCAGTGGTGCCGCTCCAGACAGCGACATTACCGGTAACTTCCGGTCCGGTGTGGCTGACGGTGAAGGTCTCGCCGTCCATCGGCTTATAGGTCAGGCCGGCCGGTTCGATGTCAACGCTCCAGAACGGCTCGTTACCCAGAGCCATGAGCGACTGGTCCAGCTTCACGCCGGCCACCTCGGAAGCAGCAGGAGCCTCGGGCGAAGCGGCCGGAGCCGATGAGTTTTGACCGCAGGCTGCCAGAGCCATCAGGCCCGCCATCATCGGTGCCATATAAATAACTGGGCGCATTCGCTTCTCCATTACAACGTTCGGTTATTCTTTCGCCCCACTGTCGGCTTTGTCCAGCTTGGCATCAGGCAAAAAGAAAGGGCCGATACCCGAAGGCATCGGCCCCTGATTTTGTTCCGGCCAATCGCTTAGCGCTGGACCCATTGGCCCGAGGCATTGCGGT
>JAEZHG010000051.1 GCA_023436945.1 Pseudomonadota bacterium
GAAGCTGGTCGCTGACTTTGAAGCGCTCGCCAAGGAAGTTCACACGGCTCTGGCCGGTGCGAAGTTTGACGGCGTCAACCTGTTCGACGCTACGGCTGCCAACGCTCCGGTGCAGGTGTCGACTAACACTTCGGGCGGCAAATTCGTCCTGAAGGGTGGTGCTGACGCTGCAGCTTCTGCAGCTGAAGGTCTGAAGTTTGGTGGCGATGTTGCTGCCGGTGGCGCTTGGTCGACTTCGGCCAACTACGCCGCCAAGAAGGGTGCCTATACGGCTGCCAACGTGGAAACCGCTCTGAACGGTTTCACCACTGTTCTGGCTGATATTGGTACCAAGTCGAAGTCTCTGGATCGCCAGATGACCTTCGTGGGCAAGATGCAGGACTCGCTTGAAGCCGGTGTTGGTAACCTTGTTGACGCTGACCTCGCCAAGGAAAGCGCCAAGCTGACGGCTCTGCAAACCAAGCAACAGCTGGGTGTGCAGGCTCTCTCCATCGCGAACTCGTCGAGCAGCATTATGCTCAGCCTGTTCCGGTAAAACCGATAGGGACGGGTGGGGAAACCTGCCCGTCTCGGTCCTCTAGAATGAAAGGACGCGCAAAAAGCGCGAACAGACATGACAGATACAATCAACGCTATTGGCAGCGCAGGAAGCGTTCTGGCCGAAGCCTCCATGGTAGATGCCGCTCCCGTCGCACCGTCGCAAAAGCGCGCAGACATTGCCGTCGACCCTGCCCAGCAGCGACTGGTGATCGAGCCGGTTAGCTCGCATCGCTATGTCTATAAGGTGATGGACAGCAAAACCGGTGAAGTCATTCGACAGCTCCCGACCGAGCACGTCGAGAAGATGATCACCGATCCCGGCTATGAGCAGGGCAAGCTGGTCAAGACCTCGGCCTGACGCCACAGTAAAGATCCGACCACCCGAGACGTGCTTGGGGAAGTCGGCTCACTCCAGATTATTCAAACTTTTTGAACGCCTCCGGATGAACCGCCGGACGGCGCGTTTATGGTTTTTGTGGCGTTAACCATACGGTCAGGGTTATGGTTAATAGTAGTTCCGTACAGAAAGTCCGGGGGCAATAAAAGCCATGACCACCAGCGTTCACACCAATGCTTCGGCATTGATTGCACTGCAGAATTTGAACAAAACCAACAGCAAGCTTGCTGATACCCAGAGCCGAATCAATACCGGTTTGAAGGTGCAAGGTGCCAAGGATAATGCTGCGACCTGGGCCATCGCCCAGAACCAGCGTGCTGATATGTCCTCCCTGGACTCCGTAAAAACCAGCCTGAACCGCGCGACTTCGATCGCCGACGTTTCGCTGGCTGCCGGCGCCGAGATCTCCGATATCCTTGTAGAGATGAAGGCCAAGGTTGTTGCTGCGGCTGATCCGTCCTCGACGGAAGCAACGCGCAAAGCCTACAACGACGAATTCCAGTCGCTGCTGAAGTCGCTCCAGTCCTTCGCCGACAATGCGACCTTCGATGGCGAAAACATCCTGAACGGCGCTCTGAATACGGCTCTTCCGTTCCTCGCCAGCGCCGATGCGCAGGAAACCATCACCCTGAACCGTCAGGACCTGAGCCTGCGCGGTTTGGGTCTGGCGACGGCTGGTGCGAATGCGGGAGATCCGGACGTCCTGCCGAATCTGCTGACGCAAACCGCAGCAGAAAATGCGCTGACGGCCCTGAACTCGGCTATCGAAACCTCCAACTCGCGTCTGGCCGAGCTGGGTGCGCAGTCCAAGCAGATCGAAAAGCACAACATTTTCGTCGGCAAGCTGATGGACTCGCTGGAAGTCGGCGTGGGCAACCTCGTTGACGCTGATCTGGCTAAGGAAAGCGCCCGACTGCAGGCCCTTCAGGTGCAGCAGCAACTGGGTTCGCAGGCTCTGTCGATCGCCAACCAGGCACCGCAGATCATCCTGTCGCTGTTCCAGTAAGATTTGGCCTGAGGGCCTGATCAAGAAGGCCAGCTACAGCATTGCTGTAGCTGGCCTTTTTATTATGCGCTGTCTTGCGTCGTAACCTTGGCGGTTAACGATTTCCAACTCCACTTGGGTTAAGCTGTGCGCGAAGGGAGTGTGTCGTGACACGCATCGACAACAGCTATCTGCTGGGCCTTTGGGGCCTTGATACGAGCGCGACATACAGCAGCACGGTGTCGACGGCTGCCGCAAAATCCCAACCGACGGCGCCGTGGAGCGCATCTGTCGCTGACAAACAACCGCAACAGTCTGAGCTTCTGCGCAAGGCGCTGAACGGTGGCCGCTTCATCGACGAGGGCAGCTACAAGCTCGATCTGCGCACAAAGACTTCCAGCGAGTACAAGACACTGTTTGCCATGCACACCGGCCTGCAGATGCTGGAAGCCTTGGCTGACCGTGCGGCGCAAAAGAATATCGGCAAGACCGAAGCGGCCAATCTGCAAAAGCGTTTTCAGGCGGGCCTGAAGGAAGTAACCGAATATCTGGCCAAGGCCGGAGCTAATGTGGACACGGTGCGACTGGTCAATGGCGAGTCTGCCACCCGCACCCAGTCCACCACGGCCATCCCGCGTGACAACCACGTCTATAAGACCGGCGCGATCCATGATGGCGCTCTTTCCGAGGCGGTGAAGGCCTTTGAAGGTGACGTGCAGTTCGACATCACGATCCGCACTTCCAACGGCACAAAGATCATCGGCATCGACCTGTCCCAGATGGGTAGCACGACGCGAACCATGGATGCCGTCATCGGCCACATTAACAGCAAGCTGGAAGCCGAGGGCGTCGAGACCCGTTTCAGCCGTCAGGAGATCAAGGGTGAAGAGCGCACCATGAAGGTGGGCGACCGCACCGTGACCCTGCCTTCGACGGGCAACAGCTATGGCTTCACCGTTACCGGTACGGCGACGGAAACTGTCGGCTTCACACCGCGCACGACCAGCACCTCTGTCCAGGTGTTCCAGAACGCTGGCGTAAGTGGCGAGCATCAGGCGCTTAAGTTCGATCCCAACAGCTCCTCCGATATCAAGCCGGGCGAAACGAATTGGGTGAACAGCCGGATCGACCAATCCAAACTGCCCGACGGCATCAGTGCGATCCGCGCATCGGCCACGGGTAATGACGGCAGTACGTGGATCGTCGCCGATATGAAGGCCGACGCGGGCGGGCAATCCGTGCGCGGTCAGAGCGATGTTGTTCTGATGAAACTGGATTCGGCAGGGCAGGTGGTTATCAGCCGCGGGCTGGGCGCTGCGTCGCAAGCTTCGGGCTATGCCATAAGTGTTTCCGATGATGGTCGTGTCGCCGTGGCAGGTTCTGTGACAGGGGGCATCATTCCGGGCCAGAAGGTCGCTGATCCGAACCTGTCCGACAGCTTTGTCAGCGTCTTTGACGCCGACGGCCATGAGCAATGGACCCAGTCGCGCGGTGCCAAGGCCGCGGACGAGGCGACGGGCGTCGCCTTTGGGGCCGATGGCCGTGTCTATGTTTCGGGCCGTTCGCAATCGGCCATGCCGGGCGGGCAGGCCTCCGGCGGGTGGGACAGCTATGTCCAGACCTTCGGCGAGAGCCAGCTTCACAGCACTGCGCCTATCGTCGGCACTTCGCTGGGCGTGACCCAGTTTGGTACTGTGGGCGACGACACGGTTCAGGCCATGACCGTGGATGGCAACAACCTCTATACCGCGGGTATAGAGAACGGCTCGTTCGTTGTGAGGCAGTTCACCATTGGCACGGGCGGCGCGCCTGAACTGGTGTCCTCACGCAATCTGGGCGCGGCCATGGGCGGCGAGATCGCCAACATCTCCGTCTCCGATGGCAAGGTGATTGTCTCGGGCGCGACGCGCAATGACGCCCTGTCTGCAGGATCGGTGACCAATGCCCATGCGGGCGGCACAGATGTCTTTGTCGCCAGCCTTTCGACAGATCTGGCCGCATCCGGCTCTGACCGTCTAGCCTATTATGGCGGCGAGGGTGAGGACAGCGCCGCCGATGTGAAGGTGGTGAATGGCGAGGTCTGGATGACCGGCGTCTGGAACCGCTCACGCACGGCCAAGGACACGGATGCCACCACGGCCTATCTGGCGCGCATGGATCTGGACACCGGAACGGTGGACTGGTCACGCACATGGACCGGCGACAAGGATCAGGCCAAGCCTGCAACCCTGTCGGTCAGCACTAGCGGCAGCAGCGTGCTGGACAGGCTGGGGCTGCCACAGGGCGAACTGGTTCAGGATGTCTCGAACAAACTGACCGAGATGACCGGCCTTAGGGCAGGGGACCGTTTTTATATCGAAAACCCCAATACGGGGCGTCGCACAGCCGTGACCATTGATGCGCGCGATACGCTGCAATCGCTGGCCACCAAGATCGAAACGGTTTCGGGTCGCCATCTGAAGGTGACCGTCTCGACCGAGCGTGACGAGCCCGGAACCAGCGAGGGCAACAGTCGCGTTCTGGCGGGCGGTAAGCAGTATCTGACCATCACCAATGCCGATAGCCGAAAGGGCGCGGTGCTGGTGGCGGGTGAGACGGGCCGCGATGCACTGGCGGGGCTGGGGCTAATGGCTGGTTACGTCGGCAAGACCGAAGACAACCGCAAAACCATCGGCATCGATCTTCCGGCATCCTTGAGTCTGTTCGACACAAGCAGCTCGGTTAATGCGCGTGACTTTATCCAGTCCGCGCTGCGTAGCGTGCGCGAGGCCTATCGCGCGATGAGCCCGACCATGCTGAACGCGGGCAAGAAGGTCACGGGTCAGCCATCGGCCTATATGCAGACCCAGATCGCCAACTATCAGGCCGCTCTGGCGCGTCTGAGCGGCTGAACAAAGCCCACAGCTTAATCGTCAGCATAAGCACAGGCGGTTGACGCGAGGTGCCATCAGAGGGTTATTGAAGTCAGCATTGGCTTCGAGACGCGTATGGCATTTTCCAAGGATACCCGCACGGTCGTAATCGCAGGCGCGGGACTGGCAGTTCTGGCGGCGGTGGCGGCTGCGCTGATGTTCGGTGCAGGCTCGACCAATGATCCGAACAATGTGCCGCCCGCAGCAGAGGGCGGGCTGAAGATCGATCTGGCCGAGGCTCCGGTTCTGGAGCCGACGCGCGAGCTACGCTGCTTCGTCGATGGCAAGTTCGTGGGCATGTCCACGCTGGCTGACTGCGCGCGCCGCAATGGCGTGGCCTCCAGCGCGCTGGATGTGGGACTGGATGCGACGGGCGCACTGGCTGCGGCCCCGACCGCTTCGTTCGCGCCGCCTCCGGTGGTGCCGCAGGCGACCGAGGTGCCCGCAAATACGGCTCCGGCCAATAACCAAAGTGCCGAACCCAAGCCTGCTGCGGTCGCAACCTCCGGCGGTGCCTGCCTGCGCCATGTGGGCAACGAATGGCGTCAGGTCGGCTCGGGCATGAGCATCGGTGCCTGTGTTCAGGCCCTCTATGCCGGAACCTGCGTCCGTTCGCCGGGCGAGGCCCAGTATGGCCGCTGGAACGAGACCGTGCTGCGCCTTGTGCCGCGCCGCGTTGAACAGTCCAGCGACAACGTCCGCTTCCGCACTCTGGCCAGCCAGAACCGCAACTGCCAATTCCCGGACCTGTAATGATGAAACGCGCCTCTATTGCATTGATGGCTGCCGCCTCGGCGCTGATCCTGTCGGCCTGCCAGAGCGGTCCGGAAGCGCCGCTGGACGAGGGCGTCTGCTATCACGTCGGCAAGGATGACAGCCAGCCGCACGGCATCCGTTACAACGTCGTCGCCCGCGACCAGCCGCAGATCGAGTTCTGCGCGGCGCGACTAGAAGAGCTGCGCATCAAATTCCTGCGCATGGGCGGCTCCAAGAACGAACTGGTCGGTGCCTATCAGGGCCACTACATCTTCCTCGACCAATATGGCGTGAAGATTGGCAAGTCACTGGATGGTCAGCGTTTTATGGCTCTGGCCCGCACGGGTGACGGTCGTCTGGCAATCCCTGGCGCGATCCAGCGCCAGATTGACGGTCAACCCGTCGCGGTTGCCCCCAACTAAAGATTTCAGGCCTCTGGCCTAGAACGAAACTGGAACATCGCTCCGCAGTCGGCTAGGCTGTCGGGCAAAGAACACACAAGGACATCGCTTATGGCGGGTAGCGTCAACAAGGTCATTCTGGTCGGCAATCTTGGCCGCGATCCGGAAATCCGCACCCTGAACTCGGGCGATCGCGTCGCCAACCTGCGCATCGCGACCTCGGAAACCTGGCGCGACAAGGCCACGGGCGAGCGCAAGGAAAAGACCGAGTGGCACTCGGTCGTCATCTTCAACGAAAACATCGTGAAGGTGGCTGAAAGCTATCTGAAGAAGGGCTCGACCGTTTACGTCGAAGGCTCGCTGCAGACCCGCAAATACACCGACGCCCAAGGTGTCGAGAAATACTCGACCGAAATCGTCCTGCAGCGCTTCAACGGCACCCTGACCATGCTGGGCGGCCGTTCGGAAGGCGGCTCGGGCGGTGGCTACGGCGGCGGCCAAGGTGGTGGCGGTTACGGCGGTGGCCGTGACGACAGCTACGACTCGGGCTTCTCTTCGGGTGGTGCAAACCGTCCGTCGGGTCCGAAGGAAAGCTACGACCTGAACGACGACATCCCGTTCTAAGTCACGAAAACATATGGGGCAGGGAGCCTATAGCTATCGCAATGACCCCGCCGTTCCGTCCTTCAAGGACGACCGGCCGGTGGTTCTGTTTGATGGCGATTGCGCTCTCTGCTCACACTCTGCGCGGGCCCTGCTCAAGCATGGTGCGCGTTTTGGTTTGTTGGCGACGCAATCGG
>JAEZHG010000061.1 GCA_023436945.1 Pseudomonadota bacterium
CGACGCACCAGTTCGGCACTATCGGCAGCGAGGATAGCGATAATCTTGCGAGCCGCCGCACGGCCCTGTTCGTCCAGTTCCAGACGATCCATGCTGCGGCAAAGTTTGTGAGCCTCTACAGCGCGCTCTTCCTCGGCCTCGGAGCGAAGCAGCCGCTGCAGGTCTTCTTCGGTCAATGTTACGCGACTCGAATTCATGTCGGTGCTCACGTACGACATTGATATGCAGCTTAACCGTATTCAGAGAATGGTTAACGAGCCGTTACACTTTGATACATCAAGCCGCACAGCTTGTGTATCAGAATAATACGAATTTCCGAGAATTAGGCCTTATCGGCGCTGGCCGAGAATGCACCCTTGAAATGGCCCTCTTCCCCCTGCCCCAGCAGGAGGGTCAGCAGGCTCTGGTCCTGCTTCAGGCGGTCCAGTCGGGCCGCCAGTGCCATGTCTTTTTCGCTAAGGGACGGTGCAGACGTTGCCGATGCCGCACCGCTCACTACACCCGAAGAGCCACCCGCCGTGCTTTGCAGATTGGCATAGACCTCGGCCACGGTCGCCGGACGACCACCGCGATAGAAGATCGGACGGTTGGCCGAAGCGGCTTCTGGGAAGATAGAAGCTGCCGAACTGTTAGGGCGCGAACGCACCGCCTCGATCAGCTTTGCAGCGCCTGCCGGACCAAGGAAGTGCGCGGCGTAAAGATCGCCTGCGCCCGGCTCAATCCCCGTACGGCCTCGAAGATAGGCCGCATTGGATGCCGTCAGTTCGCCCGCCATGGTCGAGGCCGCCTGCGGATCAAAGCGCAGGTCCAGCACCACATTGCGGGCCGATCCCCTCACCTGCCAGCGACCGTCACCGCCCTGATAGATCAGGTCGGCATACTGGCCATAGCCATGTTTGTGGCCGTGCTGTTTGACGGTGGCCAGCCATGTCTGTTCGATAAACTGGAACAGACCCGAGGCCGAAGAGGTTCTGGCGCGGGCATCGGGGTTCAATGCGCTTTCCCGACGCGCCGTCTTCATCAGGAAGTCGAAGTCCACACCCGTGCTTGAAGAGGCCCGCCGGATGGCTGCCTCTACACGCGATGAAGATGGAATCGCCCCGACGCTCATGTGTTGACGGTCGCTAACCAAGGTTAACAGAACCCTAACACAGAACCTTGGCCATTAACGAATCGGTATTGAACTTTCGTTTGAAGGCAGTTGTCCACAAAACACCGTAATTTGGGTTGCAGCTTAGCTTCGTGGGCCGGGGGGCCTGCGACAGGAGGCGCAGCTCATGATGATGACACGTGCCGCAGGCGGAGCGAATCTATCCGCCATCCTTGAAAACCGTCCAGCGGGCGGCGCCTCGCGCCGCGCATGGACCGGCATTCTGGTTCTCGCGCTTGCCGGTCATGCCGGTGTGGCCTTCTACCTCTATCAGTCGCGTTTCAGCCTGCCCGAGCAGGAGTTGGCTCCTGTGCCGACCACCACGGTCGTTCTGGACCGCCCTTTGGTCACGCCGCCAAAACCTAAGCCCGCGGCGGCACAGACCCCTGCGCCCAAGCTGAATAGACCCACGACGATTGTGCCCAGCGAGGTGCCGCCGCTCGACGTGCCACTGTCGCCGACGACCAGCACGGTGATCGGCCCTGTCATCAATATCCAGACGACTGCTACCACGGTCGAGGAAACGCCCGTCGTCTCGACCGCTCCGGCGACACGCGCACCGTCGGTCATCACCAATCCTGACTGGGTCCAGCGCCCGTCGGGCGACCAGCTGATGCGCGCCTATCCCAACCGCGCCATCGAGGCGGGCATAACGGGCAGCGCCCAGTTGAACTGTGCGGTTCAGGTGGATGGTCGTCTCAATGACTGCCGGATCGTGTCCGAGACGCCGGCACGTCAGGGCTTTGGCCGCGCTGCCACCAGTCTCTCGCGTTATTTCCGCATGAGCCCGCGCACTGTTGACGGTCAGGCCGTCGAGGGTGCCCGTGTTACGGTCGGAATCCGCTTCGATCTGACGGACTAAGCACACGGAAGGGATCGAAGGCCCGTTCGGTTACGGACTTGCCTTCGATCTCGGCCCTGAGCTGGCTGGCCACCAGCGGAGCCAGAAGCCAGCCATTGCGGCGCGGTGCCAAGGCGACAAACAGGCCGTTGCCGACATCACCGACCAGCGGCAAGCCATCTGCCGATGCCCCGCGAACGCCCGCACGCCATTCGATTTCGATATCGCGAGGCGTCTGGCCCAAAATCTTCCACGCCGCGGCCAGCATGGCCTCGCAGCGCTCCATATCCGGCTCCAGATCGCGCACGCCGGATTCCATCGTCGCGCCGATCACACTGCCGCCCGCATAGGGACCGCCATTGACCGGAGCCACATAGGCGCCCGGCCCACGAAGCACGTGGTCACTCAGGCGCTCGTGCGTAATGCCGATCAGGCCACGGATAGGGGTGATGCTGTCGATGATACGGGTGACCGCATCCGGCAGCCCCACAATCGCGCCCGCAGCCCCCGTTGCCAGCACCAGTTTGGGCGCACTGACCACGCCCTCGGAGGTCGCCACCATCCAGAGGTCCCCCTCACGGAAGACGGCCTCTGCTGTGGCGTTGATGCGCTCGATCCCCTGCCCCATGGCTTCCAGTGCTGTGACTGGATCAACCTTGGCATCAGCGTCCGTGATCAGCTGCTGGGCCGCCGCATCATAGGAATGGGCGAAGTCATGACGCTGCATCTGCAGCATCAGGCGCTCTGCACCCTCACCCCGCCATTCGGCAGGCATTTCCTGAAGGTCGATGCCCGTACGGTTGGCGAACACGTCCCACAGCATCCGGCTCATCTTCAGCATGTCGCCAACGTGGATCGGCAGGCCGTCAATGGCCGCCTCCATCGCAGGCGCGATCATCCCCGCCGCCACAGCCGAGGCCGAGGGCGTATCAGGGGCAACCACCGTCACCTTGTGTCCGGCCAGACGCAGCTCTGCCGCCGTGGCGAGGCCAAAGGCCCCTGCGCCAATGATAATGATGTCGGGTGAAGTCATGGGAGAATTGAAAAAGGGCACGGAAAGTCCTTCGACCTCCCGCGCCCCGATTTCAAGCCATCAGACTGATTATTCAGCAGCCATACGTGCCGCGCGGGCCTCTTCCAGACGCTGGGTCAGGGCAGCGTGCTGCTCCCACAGGGCCTTCGGAAGACGATCGGCGAACTTCTCGTAGAAGGACGGGATCAGACCCGCTTCTTCGGTCCAGACGTCGACATCAACGTTCAGCAGCAGTTCGATCTGCTCGGCGGTCAGGTCCAGACCCGACAGGTCCAGAGCTTCTGCCGAAGGCACGCGGCCGACCGGCGTGTCGTTGGCAGCAGCGGTGCCTTCCAGACGCTCGACGATCCACTTCAGAACGCGGGCGTTGTCACCAAAGCCCGGCCAGACAAACTTGCCGTTCTCGTCCTTGCGGAACCAGTTGACGAAGAAGAAGCGCGGCAGCTTCGATGCGTCCGGAGCCGAGGCACCGACCTTCAGCCAGTGAGCGAAATAGTCGCCCATGTTGTAGCCGCAGAACGGCAGCATGGCGAACGGGTCGCGGCGCAGCTCGCCGACCTTGTTCTCGGCGGCGGCGGTGCCTTCCGAAGCCACCGTCGAGCCGAGGAACACGCCGTGCTCCCAGTCGAAGGCTTCGGTCACCAGCGGTACTGCCGAGGCGCGACGACCACCGAACAGGATGGCGTCGATCGGCACGCCAGCCGGATCTTCCCACTCAGGGGCGATCGACGGGCATTGGCCAGCGTTCACGGCGAAACGGGCGTTCGGGTGTGCAGCAGGCTCGCCCGAGGTCGGATCGTGCGGCACGCCCTTCCAGTTGGTCAGGCCTTCCGGCACTTCCTTGGTCAGGCCTTCCCACCAGACGTCGTTGTCTGCGGTCAGGGCAACGTTGGTGAAGATGGTGTTCGAATGCAGGGTGTCGAGTGCATTCTTGTTGGTGTTGCGGCTGGTGCCCGGCGCCACGCCGAAGAAGCCCGCTTCCGGGTTCACAGCGTACAGGCGGCCATCTTCACCGAAGCGCATCCATGCGATGTCGTCACCGACAGTCTCGGCCTTCCAGCCGTCCAGCGACGGTTGCAGCATGGCGAGGTTGGTCTTGCCGCAAGCCGACGGGAAGGCAGCGGCCACATACTTCACAACACCTTCCGGCGAGGTCAGCTTGAGGATGAGCATGTGCTCGGCCAGCCATCCCTCGTCGCGGGCCATGACCGAGGCGATGCGCAGGGCGTAGCACTTCTTGCCCAGCAGGGCGTTGCCGCCGTAGCCCGAGCCATAGGACCAGATTTCGCGGGTTTCAGGATAGTGGACAATCCACTTGTCGTCGTTGCACGGCCAAGCCACGTCAGCCTGACCTTCGGCCAGCGGCGCGCCCAGCGTGTGAACGGCCGGAACGAAGAAGCCGTTTTCGCCGATCTGTTCCAGAGCCGCCTTGCCCATGCGGGTCATGACGCCCATCGACAGGGCCACATAGCCGCTGTCGGTGATTTCAACACCCAGCGCCGAGATGTGCGAACCCAGCGGGCCCATGCAGAACGGCACCACATACATGGTGCGGCCCTTCATGCAGCCAGCGAACAGGCCTTCCATGCGGTCGCGCATTTCAACCGGATCGGCCCAGTTGTTGGGCGGGCCGGCATCCGCCTGATCTTCCGAGCAGATGAAGGTGCGGCTTTCAACGCGTGCCACGTCCTTGGGGTCCGAAGCGGCATAGTAGCAGCCCGGACGCTTGGCCTGATCCAGTTCCTTCAGCGTGCCCTTGGCAATCAGATCAGCGATGATCAGTTGCTTCTCGGCTTCAGAGCCATCGCACCAGTGGACGCGATCCGGCTGCGTCAGGGCTGCGATCTGCGACACCCAGGCCACGAGGCCTTCATGCTGCGTCGGGGCCGGAAGAAGGCCGGGGATGGATTGGCTCACGTCTCGCTCCTTAGCGTCCACTTACAGGGACAGTCTTTGATCGTGAGAGAACGCCACGATCACGACAAGTTTCAGGGGCCAATGAACCCCGAGAGCATCTAGGTCAAGCCTTTCTAAGCTTATGTTGCGACGCAATAAGTTTGAAATCACAAGATTCCTTTTGAATCTTATAGCGGTGCGTAACTCATCCGCGTTATGCCTTAGCTATGCAGTCTATGGACACAACCTCGACCACTCCGACAGGCGGACTGTTCTCGCCCGCCGCGGCCAGAAACAGCAGTGTGATTCTCGATATACTGAAGGCTCACCTGCCCGCCTCGGGTTCTGTTCTGGAAATCGCCTCGGGCTCTGGCCAGCACGCAGTGGCAGCGGCGACGGATTTGCCCTCTATCCAATGGCAACCCTCCGACCCGTCGGATGAGGCCTTGGGCAGCATCCATGCGTGGCGTAATGCCAATTCCCTGCCCAATCTGTGCGGCCCGATGCTGGTCGATATGCTGCGCCCGGAGACCTGGCCTGCGCGTCAGTATGATGCGCTGGTCTGCATCAACATGATCCACATCAGCCCGTGGAAGGCGACAGAGGGGCTGATGCAACTGGCCGGACAGGCGCTGCCGCAAGGCGGTCTGCTCTATCTCTACGGCCCCTATATCGAGCGCGACGTGGAACTGACCCCGTCCAACGCCGCCTTTGACGAGAACCTGCGCAAGCGTAATCCCGAATGGGGCCTGCGCGACAGCCGCACTGTCTCGGACGAAGCCAGAAAGAACGGTCTGCGCTTTACCCGCCGTATCGAGATGCCGTCCAACAACATCAGCCTGATGTTCCGGCGTTTCTGATCCTTTATAAAAACACCATCACGGCTTACTAAGCGCTCCTGACAGGAGACCCCCGTGGCATTCACCCGCACCTATGACGGCGACGAGCCGGTTCGCATCAATAAATGGCTGGGCCAGACCGGCGTCTGCTCGCGCCGCGAGGCCGAGGGACTGATCGCCGAGGGCTTGGTCAGTATTGACGGCGAAGTCGTAAAGGATGCCGGTCGAAAGATCGAAAAAGGCCAGACCCTGACCCTTAATCAGGATGGCGAGGAAGCCCTCGCCTCCGGCTTCACCATCGTACTGCACAAGCCGGTTGGCTATGTCTCGGGCCAGCCGGAGCCGGGCAAGGTTCCGGCGGTGCGTCTGTTGTCGTTCAAGAACCGTGCTGACGAGGGCTATATCCCGCGCCGCGATGAATCCCTACCGCCGATCGGTCGCCTCGACGAAGACTCGCGTGGCCTGCTGCTGCTGTCTTCGGACGGCGTGGTGGCCAAGGCGGTAATCGGGCCGGAATCCGATCTGGACAAGGAATACCTCGTCACTGTCGAGGGCGTGATTACCGAGAGCAAGCTGGCAAAGCTGCGCCACGGCCTTGAGCTGGATGGCCGCAAGCTGCGCCCTGCCAAGGTCACGCTGATCCGTGGTCAGAACCTGAAGTTTATCTTGAGAGAAGGCCGCAAGCGCCAGATCCGCCGTATGTGCGAAATGGTCGGTCTAGAGGTGGTGGACCTGTTCCGCACCCGCATCGGCCCGCTGCAACTGGGCACCCTGCCCGAGGGCCAGTGGCGTCACATTACCCCTTCGGAACGTGACGCCCTGATTGCAGGCAGCGTCAAAGCCTAGGCCAGACGCTCGGACCGGTCTTTGACGACTTTCAGCACCGTGTTGTGGAAGTCGTTGAAGAACACCTTGCCCCACAGCTTGCAGTAGGCATTGATCGGCGTGGCCATCCGGTAGCGCGTCGTCAGCGTCAAACGCGTGCGATTGTCCGGCAGGGCTTCCAGAACATAGTCACCGTTGGCGATCTTCAGATAGCCGCTGTCCACGTCGATATGGGCCTCGACGTGGTCGGGGATCGAGGCTTGGGTAAAGCGGAAGTTCCACGCCAGTTTGCGATCCTGCTGCCAGTCGGTGACGACCTCTTCGAAGGTCACGCCCTGCGTCCACTGAAGCTGGCGCACAGCGCCGACGCCTTGGCCTTGCATACGGGCATCCAGCGGTTTGGGCGTGCCGATAACCGCGTGGCTGAAGGTCGGCTTCAGTTCGCTCTGTTCAATGTTGCGTATCTCGACCGTCTGCGCCCAGACCACCGATGGCGGCGCGTCGATCTCGATCACCGAGACCACCTGCTCCTGCACTGTGGCAAAGTCCATGTGCGGCTCAAACGCGCCCATCAGAAGCGGCAGCACGATCATCAGCGGCGGCCCTGCTTTCATGTTCCGGTTCCGCAGCATCTTCACCGTAATGGTGGAACCGAGAATGCCGCCGACCAGCATGAACGGCGCGGCCATGGCCACGCAGATACCGCCTTCCTTAAAGAAGATAATGCTCAGCCCCAGAAGACCGAGCATCACCAGCAGCACATATTTCAGATGTCTGGAAACGGGCGCCGTTCCCAGCGGGTCAGCCGCCGCGGAAAAGATGCTGGCAATCGCCATCGGGGTCAGGATGAGCCCCGACAGGAACCTGATCGCCCCGTGATCGGTCCAGAACATCAGGTACAGGACCAGACCATAAATGAGCGCCAGCCCGACACCGAGCTTCAGACGTAGGCCGGTCGTGGACTTGCTATCGGATTGCATAGTGCCCCCCAGCCGACAAACAACCATGGCTTGTCGGCAGGTTTCAAACGCAAGTCAACGAACAGTCAGTTTCAAACCGTCAGTTCGGCAGTGATCTTCACCAGCCGTTCAAGCTCGGCCACATGGGCCTTGAAGGCCTGTTTTCCTGCCGAATTCATGGATAGCCAAGTCCGCGAACGACCCTCATAGGGAGCTTTGCGCACGGTGACATAGCCCGCCTCTTCCAGCGCCTTGACGTGCTTGGACAGGACAGAGTCCGAGACCTTGATGGCATCACGCACCACCGCAAACTCGGCCTCCGCCGCAGACAGGATGGCGCAGATCTGAAGCCGCCCCGGCGCATGGATCAAAGGATCGAATACCGGCGCGATCATTTCAGGTCCTTTACGTCTTTGCGGTAGAGCGCCATCCAGACGCGCATCCCGACAAGGCCAAGCACAGCGGCAACAGCCCCACAGGCGAACGGTACCCAAACGATGTTTTGCACGCGCCCGAAGACAACGCTCAAAATCATCAGGCCAATCAGCAGTACGGCCAGACCTATCGCCGCCCAACGGGCACGCTTGGGCGTATAGCCATTCACCCAGACGCCCGTTTCGGCCTGCCATTTACGCATGATGACAACCAGAATGGCGATGGCCACAGCGGTGCAAATCATACCGACGCCCGTGCTGATCCCCTGCCCTACCACCAGCAGGGCGCACGATGCCGCGTAACCGGCATCATACCACCATGGCCAGTAGTCCATCTTGCCCAGCGTCGCTTCGCGGGTGTCCTGAATGGACTTCAGCGCATCCAGCGCACCGGCAGAATCAAACTGTTCGCGGTTATTGGTCATCAGCAAACCCTCACTTTCCATAATGGAAAATGACACTGACTTTCCAACTTGGCAAGTCGTAACTTTCCAAAGTGGAAAGTTTAAGAGAGAGCCTCGAACCAGCGTTGCAGCATGACCGTCTCGGCGCGCTGTGCAGCGGCGCGGGCCGAGGCCTCCTCATCCACGCCCCAGCGCTCTTCGGTGAAGGCTTCGTCGAGGCGCGAAAGGTCATAGGCCGCCTCGCCGGACAGCTTGCCCTGTTGCAGGGCCAGACCCAGAATGGCCGAACCCAGCAGCGGTACGGCCATGGCCAGACCCGAAAGCTGGAAGTGGTCCATAGACAGGGCCAGTGCCTTCACGCGATCAAGCGAGGCCTGATCCTGCGGCTGGTGGACAATGCCCTGAACCGGAACCAGACGGATGCCGTGTTCCTCTTCGGCCCATTTACGCCATGCGCCCCACTCGCGTTCCTGACGCTCGATCAGGGACTTGGGCGCTTCGGCGAGGTAGCAGGTCAGGTCATTGCCCGCATAGGCCGTGATCTCGTCGGCCACGGCCTCCATCACCTCGACCACGCGGTCGATGGCGGTCGAGGCCAGACGGGTTGCAGGCATGGTGCCCGGCTCTAGAAACTCACCCTGAGCATCCCACTCCGCCGCGACCAGCTTCGCCGCAGCCTCGGTCGGCAGCACCAGCTTGCGGTGTGCGGGGGTCTTGGGCGTGCGGCCATCCAGAACCACCGCCCAGCCGTCTTCGGTCTGTTGCACGCCGGCTTCCTTCCAGAAGCGTTTGATGCGTTCCTCGGATTCCTTGAAACCCTTGCGGGCGGCGACGTTCGGGTCGAGCGGGGGAATGTGGCTCATAGGTCTAAACTCTGGTGTCAGGCCGCGCGGGCCATGGATGCGAAACGCGACAGCGCCGCATCCAGATCAGGGAAATCGTGGGCCACGTGGGCGGCACCGGCGGCCAGTTGTTCCTCCACCGTGTGGAAGCCCCAACCGACGCCCTGCCCCGCCACCTTGGCGTTCATGGCCATAAGCATATCGTGGCTGGTGTCGCCGATCATCACCGTGCGCGACAGATCGGCACCATTCCTGTGAACAGCCGCCAGAAGCATGGACGGATCGGGCTTGCCGGGGCCATCCGATGCACAGTGGGCCGACAGGAACAGTTCGCTCCACTCCGGACGCGCCAGATTGCGCGCCACGCCTCGGCTGTTCTGGCCCGTCGCAATCGCCAGCTTCCAGCCATCGCGCTTCAGGCGACGCAGCGTGTCCATCACCCCGTCATAGAGCGGCTCTTCGTGTCCAGCTTCAAAACGGATGCGGAAACTGTTCTGGAAAGCCGCCACGAACTCGGCCAGTTCGCCCATGGTCAGTTGCGGCTCCAGCGTATGTAGGGCCTTGTCGAGCGTCAGGCCGACTATCTGACGCACACGGTCATAGCTGGGCTCTGGTAGGCCCAGCGCGCGCGAGGCCTCGCAGGCGGCTTCATGGATCGAGGCGCGGCTATCAACCAGCGTGCCATCGACATCGAACACAGCCAGCGGGGCATCGGAAGCGGTCATGGGTAAGCGGATTACTTTCAGTCAGGCACAAGATCGAAGGCGATGGTCAAACGTGGGCGCTCGTCCTCGAAAGGCAAGGTTCCATGCCACATACAGGACGGGAACAACACCAGCTTGCCCGGTTCGGGCTTTTCGACCTTTAGCGGCTCCAGCGGGGTTTTCAGCGGGAATGGCGGCACGCCAAAGGCGATCCAGCCTTCCTGACCACCGCGATCCACCGCATCGGGCAGATCGATATAGCAGGCCGAGGACAGCCACCCCTTGGGATGGATGTGGCTCTCATGGAAACCGCCTGATCCCAAGCGCACAGACCAGCAGCCTGCAAAACGATAGTTGCCGCTATTGCGCGACCTGACCGGATCGCTTCCCTGCCCCAAGGCCTTGAGATGGCGACGGATCGGCCCATCGATAGCGCTGAAGAAAGCCTTGATCACCGGATCATCGAGGCGGCGCAGATCAACCGGCGTCTGGGTGCCGTGGCGGAGGCTCTGGCCTATCGGGTGGCGGTCAAAACTGTGCTGGCGCTCCAGCGCGATTTTCAGATCGGCCAGATAGTCAGACAGGCTGTCCCAACCCTCGGGCGTATCAATCTGATGGGCGGCGATAATGCCTTCCGGCTGGTCCAGCTTCATCGGATCGGCGATGCCCGCCAACCGCGAGGCTGTCGCATTCAGCGCCAGAACGACCTGATCATAGGGCTTTACCGTCAAAAGCTGCGGCAGGATTTCAAGCGCCTGCTGTGGCTGGCCGTTCGCCAACTGGCTCTGGGCCAACATAGTCCATGCAGAGACATCCTGAGGTGACATCTCGACGGCTCTTTGCGCGTGGCGCTGGGCCAGTTCAGGGTCAAACTTGAAGGCCACATGGCTGGCGGCCAGTTCCACATGAACCGAAGGCACGCCGCCCTTACGGTATCGCGCATCCAGATCATTCCAGATCTGGCGTGGCTCCATGCCGATATATTCGTTGAACACCGCCAGCCCCTTGAGAATCAGCGGGTTGGAGGGATGCGTGGTGAGCGCCTGCTCATAGGGTTGGCGGGCCTCGTCAACCGTTGCGCCCGCCATCCAAAGAGCCTGTGCTAGCTCGTTGATAGCGTCCACATAGTCACTGCGCCGCGCCAGAACCTGACGGTAGGCGTCACAGGCTTCGTCAAAGCGGTTCTGGCCTTGAAGGCTGCGGGCCAGAACCAGCCACGTCTCCGGCGCATCGCCGCCCAGTGACATGGCCTTGCGGGCATAGGTCTCGGCCTCGACATTGGCTCCGGCATCGCCAAGCGAAGATGCCAGATTATGCTGGGCCGCCACGCTTTGGGGCGCAGCTTTCGCCTGTTGACGCCGCAGCGGCACAACATCCTCGTGCCGCTCCAGCGCCTTCAACAGATTGATGCGTAACGGAGCCAGGGCTTCGCGATCAGCCGCAGATGCGGCCTCGACAAGACGGAGCGCCTCTTCGAGACGCCCCGCTGCGGCAAGGCTCTGTGCCTGCTGTGCTCTTTGCTGAACCGACGCCCCCGCCATCGCCTCAATCCCCCGTTTGCGCTTAGCGAATGCGCTTCACATTGTGGAAGATGTCTTCGTCTGCCTCGTCTTCCGAGAAGCCGAAGTGGGCAAAGCCCGCCTTCATTTCCGGCGACAGCGGGGCCTCGACGATCAGCTTGCCACCACCGGGGTGATCCAGCTCGATACGGCGGGCGTGCAGTTGCAGCTTCAGATTGCCCGACAGCTCTTTGGACTTTTCGTCACCGTATTTCGGGTCGCCAAGGATCGGGTGACCGATACCGGCCATGTGGGCGCGAAGCTGGTGCGTGCGACCCGTAAACGGACGCAGCGCCATCCATGCAGCGCGGTGCGCGGCACGGCTGACGGTCGCATAGGCGGTCTCGGCGCTTTCGGCACCCGGAGCCTTGGGATCCACCGGACGCATGATCTCGAAATCGTTGATGCCCGACTTCTTCAGCGCCATGTCGATCTGGCCCGACACAGGTTTCGGGTTACCGATAACGATCGCCCAATAGGTCTTCTTGGCCTGACGGCGCGCAAAGGCACCGGCCAGACGCTTGGCCGCTTCGGGGCCTTTGCCCAGCAGCAGCACGCCGGACGTATCGCGGTCGAGACGGTGGACCAGACGCGGACGCTCCAGCCCCTCGCCCCATGCCGACAACAGGCGGTCAACGTGGTTGGCCGTCTTGGTGCCGCCCTGAACCGCCAGACCTGACGGCTTATTGATGGCAATCACCATGTCGTCTTCATAAAGAACCAGCGACTTGGCAAAGGCGACTTCACGCTCGGAAATCTTCGGCTTTTCACCCGGCAGACGCTCGACGGGGTCCGGGATCGGCGGCACGCGCACGGCGGCACCGGCGGTCAGGCGCTCTTCGGGTTTGATGCGGCTGCCGTCTACGCGGATATTGCCCGCGCGGCACATCTTCTGCACCTGAATGTGCGTCAGGTGAGGCCAGCGACGCTTGAACCAGCGGTCCAGGCGAATGCCGTCCTCGGCTTCAGCAACATACAGAATCTGGACTTCGCGGCTCATCCGAAAACCTTACGCATCACGGTCAGGCCGACGAACACCGCGACCACCGATAAAATAACAGAGGCGAGCGCATAGAGGGCGGCTGTGGCCATCTCGCGGCGCTCAAGCATTTGCACCACTTCCAGCGAGAACGCCGAAAAGGTTGTGAACCCGCCCAATACCCCGACAACGGCAAAAAGGCGAACGGTCTCGCTGTAAGCCTGACCTTTAAATGCAATCCAGCCTGTTATGAGCCCGATCAGCAGACCGCCGATCAGGTTTACGCCAAAGGTCCCCCACGGCCAGCCGCCCGATCCGAACAGGCGTACAGCCGTAACGCCTGCGCCATATCGCGCCACTGCGCCCAGCGCGCCGCCTATTGCTACAAGCAGGATTTGCGTCATCCCGATGGCTTATCGCGTTTAAACGAAGTTGCGAAGGGCGCGGGTAGCGCGGCTTCGCAAGGTTTATAGGCGGTGGCCAATGGCCTCTGTCACGCCTCGCGCCGAATAGGCTTCGGGGTGGTCGGGTTTGGGGCCACGTCCCATGACGATTTCCAGCGTGGTGGAGGTTTCTGATGGACCGCTGAGATTCAGCCCCACGCCTACACCGACGCCGGAAGTGGACCATCCGCCATAACGACCGCCGCCCGCGCCGATGGACACATTCGGGCGCACGCCGCCTGCACTGTCAGGGCGTCCGTCTATCCAGCGCTGGGTAACCTCGAACCAGTCATAGCCCTTTTCAGTAGTCAGTTGCGCCGCACGGTAAAGCGCACGGTCCGCCACCGGAGCCGCCGCCCCTACCCCGCGATAGGTCACGCGGAAGCGGTTGCTCTCGATCTGTTGCTCGGCATAGCCCTGTCCGCGCGGTCCCATTTGCGGCCCATAGGGCGCAAGGCTGGCGCAGGCCGTCAGCGCCAGCGCCGAGGCGGCAAGGATAGAAACGGTGGCGGTCTTTTTCGAAAAGACGGACTTCATGGCGTTCTCTCCCGAACGGTTCGCAGGGATTCAGCGGATTTCAGCCGCCATTGTTCCGCCATGGACCTGAACAGGAGATGAAGCCTTATAGGCCCGCCGCCTTGCGCAGATCGACAAAGTCCTGCGGCTCGGGCGCTTCGATGGTCATGCGGCCACCTTCCGGATGCGGGAAGTTCAGCTTGGCGGCATGAAGCATCAGGCGCGGCGCACCGCGACCACCAAAGGTCAGCGCCCCGCCATAACGCACATCACCCACCAACGGACGACCGATATGGGCCATGTGAACGCGAAGCTGGTGCATGCGGCCCGTCAGCGGCTCAAGCTCGACGACAGCGCCCTCTTCATTGGCGACCAGAGTGCGATAGCGGCTCTGCGAAGCCTGCGCGCCCTCGGCATCATCGGCGACCACGCGCATATAGGCCTCGCGGCCAATCTCTTCACGACGAAGCGCGGCTTCGATCATCCCCTGACGCGGCTCGGGAGCCGAGGCGATGATGGCGCGATAGGTCTTCTGGAATTTGCGGTCCTGCATGGCCTTGCCGAGGAAGCTGGCCGCAGGTTTGGTCTTGGCGATCAGGATCACGCCCGAGGTATCGCGATCGAGGCGATGCACCAGCTCGGGGCGCTTGCCGTTCGAGCGTTTGAACGCCCACAGCAGGTCATCCAGCGTATGGGCCTGAATGCGGCCGCCCTGACTGGACAGCCCCGATGGCTTGTTCACCACCATGACGTGCGAGTCCTGGAACAGGACGAGCGACCGCATATAGGCGACTTCTTCGGGGGACAGGTCTAGGGGCTGGCGCTTACTCATGGCGCGCTCTTAGCCCAGACGCCCCCGAAGGTCGATTGGATTAGCGGATAATGCCGCGCTTGCGGGCATAGTGGGCATAGGCCACCGAGGCCGCTGCCACGACGATCACAGCCACCGCCGCGACCAGCGTGCCGTTACCCATGATCTCACGACCATTCGAAAGGCCCTGAACATAGATGGCGCTGGCCACTGCGGCGATCAGGCTGGCGAGGAAGGCGTTAAAGGCCAGTTTGCGACGCAGCAACAGCATCAGCGCACCCAGAACACCCGTCCAGACGCCGACGCCAAAGGCAACCTCGACCCACATGGGTTGCTGCTGGACATACTGGACCTGCTGCATGGTCAGGTTGCCCCAATAGGAGGCCGCGCGGGTCACCTGCTGATACCACTGCAAGGCACCATAACCGTTCCACAGCAGCGTCACCACGCCCACAGCCATCAGATGCCAAGGCGCTTTTGCCTGTGCGTTCATAATCTTGTCTCCCGACTTTCAGCCTTACCGTTAATGGCTTTCAGTCCAGACGGCCAGATGCGGTTTCGCTGTCGGCCACACGCCACGGCGGATTCAGGCGGTTTTCACCTGCGTGATAAAGACAAATCCGGTTGCCGTCAGGATCACTCAACCACGCCTCGCGCCAGTTCCACACCTGATCGACAGGATCGGTATCGAACGCGACACCCGCGGCCTTCAACTTGGCCACGCATCCATCCAGATCATCGCATTCGAAATAGACCCCGCCCATGTTCGGGCGCACGACCTCGGCAATGTGGATCGAGAAGGTAGAAGCGGCCTCGCTCTCCTCACCCACCACAAAACGGGCATAGTGATCACTGGAAACGATCATCTTCAGCCCCAGCGCCTGATAGAAACCCTTGGCACGGGGAATGTCCGAGACCTCGATAGTGACCTGATTTAATCTCACTGACGGCCCCAGTCGTCGTCTTCCTCGGCACCGCCTGCCTTTTGCGCCTGAATACGGGCGCGCATCTGCGCCCAGCGCTCCATACGGGCCTTGACCTTCTCCTCGTGCCCCTCGCCTTTCGGGCAATAGAAGCTCTGGCGCGGCATACCTTCTGGGAAGAAGTTGTCGCCGCTGAAGCCCTCGGGCGTATCGGGGTCGTAGTTGTAGCCCTTGCCGTAGCCAAGCTCCTTCATCAGTTTGGTCGGGGCATTTCGGATGTGTGCAGGCGGGATCAGCGATCCGGTTTCAGCAGCCGCCTTACGCGCTGCCTTATAGGCCGCATAGACGCCGATGGACTTCGGTGCCGTGGCCAGATGGACCACGCATTGCGCCAGAGCCAGCTCGCCCTCGGGGCTACCCAGGAAGTCATAGGTATCCTTGGCCGCATTGGCGACGAGGATGGACAGCGGGTCAGCCTCACCAATGTCCTCAACCGCCATCCGCACCAGACGGCGCGCGATAAACAGTGGATCTTCCCCGCCATGTAGCATGCGGGCGAACCAATAGAGCGCCGCATCCACATCCGAGCCGCGCACCGACTTATGCAGGGCCGAGATCAGGTTGTAGTGCTCTTCACGGCTCTTGTCGTAGGCAGGCGCGCGTTTCTGAAGGATGGCGGACATGCCCTGCACGTCCAATTGTTCGCCATCGGCTAGATTGAACAGCTCCTCGACCATGGTCAGCAGATAACGGCCATCGCCATCAGCCATGACGAACAGAGCTTCACGCGCTTCGGGCAGCAGCGGCAGCGGCTTGCCCATGTGCGCCTCGGCGCGTTTCAGCAACAGTTCCATCGCCGCATCGTCAAGGCGCTTCAGCACATAGACCTGCGAGCGCGACAGCAATGCGCCGTTCAGTTCGAAACTGGGGTTCTCGGTCGTCGCGCCGACCAGTGTCACCACGCCCGCCTCGACGAACGGCAGGAAGCTGTCCTGTTGGGTGCGGTTGAAGCGGTGGATTTCGTCGACGAACAGAAGGACCGAGCGGCCCGAGGCGCGGATGGCCTTGGCCTGTTCAAACGCCTTCTTCAGATCGGCCACGCCCGAGAAGACGGCACTGATCTGCATATATTCATAGCCCGCCGCCTTGGCGAGCAAGCGGGCAATCGTGGTCTTTCCGGTGCCGGGCGGTCCCCACAGGATCATCGAGCCGAGGCGCCCCGCCGCCGTCATGCGCCGGATCGGCCCATCCGCACCCAGCAGATGGTCCTGCCCTACAACCTCGTCCAGCGTCGTCGGACGCAGACGGTCGGCCAAAGGCGCGTCAGGGGGATGGATGCCGGAGGCTTCGAACAGATCACTCATGACCTATTCATAAGCGCTCCGGCACCGGATTTCACCTGTTTAGGGGATACGACCGTTCAGAACGCGGCCACCGCGCACAATGGTAATATCCGCTCCGCGTGCAGCCGTATTGAGCATAGCCAGCGAGGTTACACGGCGACCGGCCACCGACTGGATCACGTCGCCACGGCGCAGGCCCATGGCATAGGCGATGCTGCGACGGTTGTTGATGTCAGTCACATAAATGCCCGACATGAACGGATCGCCGCCCATGCGCTCGGCCAGTGCGGGATTGAGGGCAAAGCCCAGCACACCGGCCAACGCGCCCTGCTGGACCAGAGCAGGCTTGTTGTCTTCGGCATTGCCCGGAACAGGCGTCACACGGGCATTCAGTTGCAGGGTGCGGCCATCACGAAGGACCGTCACAGCCACCGTCTCGTTCGGTTGTTTGGTACCGATGCGATAGTTGATGCCGCCTTGGTCATTCACCTCGGCCCCGTCGATGGCGGTGACCACATCACCGACCTCGATGCCCGCGCGCGCCGCAGGGCCGCCCGAATAGATATCGGTGACCAGCACGCCTTGCGGACGCTCAAGACCAAGGCTGCGGGCCATGTCGCCGCTCAGGGTGTCACCCTTTACGCCCAGCCACGGACGCACCACGCGGGTCTCGCCGCCAACAGCCGAATCCAGAACACGGCGCACCATGGCCGCCGGAACCGCAAAGCCCACACCGGACGAGGAGCCCGAGCGGCTGAAGATCGCGGTGTTGATGCCGATCAGGTCGCCGTCCATATCTACCAGCGCACCGCCCGAGTTACCGGGGTTGATCGGGGCGTCGGTCTGGATGAACGAGCCGGAATCGCTGATGCCCGTATCGGTGCGGTTCAAGGCGGAGATGATGCCGTTGGTCACCGTCTGGCCCACGCCGAACGGGTTACCGATGGCCAGAACCAGATCTCCGACCTGCTGTTCCTCGGCATCGTCAATGCGGATGGTCGGCAGTTCGCCGTTCACCTCGTCCAGTTGCAGCACCGCAATGTCCGAGCGTTCGTCAGACAGCAGCACGCGGGCCGGAAACTCGCGACGGTCCTGAAGCGTCACGCGGATTTCGCGCATGTTCTGGACCACGTGGGCGTTGGTGATGACGATACCGTCTGCGCGCACAATCACACCCGAGCCGATCGATCCGGTCTGGCGTGCGGTCGGGATGCCCCAGAACGGGTCGCGTCCCTGCTGCACACCACGCGCCGCGATGTTCACCACGGCAGGAGCCGCCACGCGTACCACGGGCGCAAAGCTGGTTTTCATCGAGCCCGCATCGGTGGGGGCCACGCGCGGTTGGGCTTCGGCGAATACGCCTTCCTGGGCTTTGGTCGGAGCGGGCTGGCCGCAGGCCGTCACGAACAGGGCGGCGGCGATGGCATAGTGCGAAGGCTTCATCTTATCCCGTAACTCACGAAAGACTGACAGGCTTAGGACACCCATTCCGCCCGTGCATTTAGACGGGATGATGGCAGGCTCCGGCCTGATAAAGCAAAGGTGTTCGAGGCGTGATTTGGGAAGCTTTCCCGTTTTTGCAAACCCGCGTCGCGGCAAAAAAGCCATTCCCCACCTCATAGCGATCAAAACAAAGGGCAGCTCCCGCAAGGAAACTGCCCTTCAAGATCGCCTTTAAACGATGCGTCCCGCTTAGGGTTGCGTCACCGGAAGCGTGTCGGCGGCATTGCCGTCACCCTTGGGCACCTCGATACCCAGCAGACGGCCCAGCAGCGGCTGGACATCCACGCTGTCGATGTTCTGAAGCTGGCGGCCGGCCACAACGCCTGCGCCATTGGCGATGAAGATCGCCTGCATGTTCGGAAGTTCGTTGTCATAGCCATGCGCGCCGCCGATCTTGTTGACCGGACGCGCCTTGGTGGCGATCACCCAGCGGTCATCGGCCATGCAGACAAAGTCGGACACGCGCTTGTGGGTGCCCAGAACCAGACGGGCCGGAATATTGGCCTTGTCCCAGCAGACCATACGCTCGTGCTGGCCGACCAGTGCGGCCTGAACCGCATCCTTGCGCCCTTCCTTGGCGTTCAGGAAGGCAACCGGACCCGAGTAGATGATGTTGATGTCATCGACGTTCAGATAGTCGTCCAGATAGACCGCACGCTCCGGCGAGGTCTCGATCATGCCGTGGTCGGACACGACGATAACGACCGTGTTCTGGTCCATACCGCGCGCCTTCAGGCTGTCCATCAGATAGCCGATGGCCGCGTCGGTTTCGGTGATCGCACCCGTCACCTCTTGCGAGTCAGGGCCATAGTGGTGGCCGATGGTGTCGACGATATCGAAATAGATCGTAGTCAGGCGCGGACGCTGGTCCTGCGGCAGGTCCAGCCATTGCATCATGCGGTCCACGCGGACATTGCCCGGCATCGACTGGTCAAAGGTCGACCAGTAGCTGGGGCGAACACCGCGGATTTCGGCTTCCGAACCCGGCCAGAACATGGTGCCGGTCTTCACGCCCGCATTCTCTGCGGTCACCCAGATCGGCTCGCCATCGTCCCACCAGCGGCGGTCGGTCACAGCCTGTTTGTTGCCCAGTGAAAAGCGGCCCAGTTCCTCGTCGACCATATTGTTGCCGACGATACCGTGGTGATCGGGATGCAGACC
>JAEZHG010000124.1 GCA_023436945.1 Pseudomonadota bacterium
CTTGGCATGGCTGGCGGCGGTTTTGAGCCCCATCCGGACAGGCAGAAGCTTCGAGACCAGAGCCAGAAACTGGTAGCGCTTTCCTGGGATACAGCGCGGGCGGTCGGCCTCTACGGCGTCCCATGCCTCGCGGGCCACGCGGTCAGCTTGCAGCCACATCCATTTCGGATAGGCCTTGGACACCGCATCACGCGAGCCGTTCACATCATGGAACTCGGTATAGGTATAGCCGGGGCACAGCACCGACACATGTACGCCGGAGCCTTGGCTTTCGACCCAAAGCCCTTGGGAGAATTTGATCATGAAGCTTTTGATCGGGCCATAGAGGGTGTCTCCGCCCGTGGCCTGAAGGAAGCCTGCCATAGAGGCGACATTGACGATACGGCCCCAACCGCGCGCCTTCATGTCCGGCAGCCACAGGCGGGCCAGCTCCACAGGAACGCTCAGCATCACGCGCAACATTTCCTGCTGGGCCGCAGGGTCGGTTGTGGTGAAGCCGGTGGTTTTGGAGAAGCCTGCGTTATTGACCAGACCATCGACCTGAATGCCGCGCGCCGCCACCGCATCCACCAGCGTCTTGGCGGCATCAGGCGCAGCAAGGTCGGCGGTCACCACATGGGCAGTGATGCCGTGGGCGTTTTGCAGCTCTTGGGATAGGGCCTGAAGCGGTGCCTCGCGTCGGGCGATCAGGATCAGATCATAGCCCCGCGCCGCACAGACACGGGCGATCTCCGCTCCGATACCTGCCGATGCGCCAGTGATGGCAATGGTTCTGCGAGCGGTCATTGATCCCCTCCCCCGAGGATGAATGTTTAAGCTTTAGGCTGCCTGCGGACAGGACGCGTGCGGGTTAAGCCCCTTGAGGCTCTCAGGGTCCTCGGCCAGCAGATCGGCGATGGTGATCTTGGCCAGAGCAGATGCCGCTGCATCGTCCGCAGCGGTCAGAGCCTTGGCGACCTGTCGAGGAATATGCTGGCCGACAGGGCAACCTGCGGCACCCAGCGGGGTCGAGCCCAGATGGGCGCAACCGTTCACGGCACGCAGCACTTCGTCCAGATGGATGGTCTCGGGCTGTCGGAGCAGCCATGAGCCACCGCTGGCACCGGGGCGGGTGGCGATCAGATCGGCCTTGGCCAGCAGTGCCGTCACGCGGCGGATCACCACCGGATTGGTCGGCACCGAGGAGGCCAGAATTGCACTGGCCACGGCATCCTTGGGCTCATACGCACCCTTGTGGGCCAGATAGGCCAGGGCGTGCGCGGCGACGGGGAATTTTTGGCTGTCAGACATTTTGCATCGTGCTCCGGCCCCTAAAATAGGACCAGAACCCCCTTTTCACAACCAATCCGCATCAAACACTGTTTCGTTTTTCGTCTAAGGCCCGTTTCAGGCCCCTGCCTTGAGCGCATAGGACCATGCCATATCCGACAGAGGCCCGACCTGCGCGGCCATGGCCTTGGCATGTTCGCTGGCCGCCGTGCCATCGCGGACGCGACCGCCGATGCCCTGACAGATCGCCGCCAGACGGAAGAGATTATAGGACAACAGCCAGTCAAGGTTTTGCGGACGGCCCAGTCCGGTTTGCTGGCCATAGCGTTCGGCCAGCTCGTCGATGCTTGGAATACCCAGCGCCTCGATGTCGGCCCCCAGAAGACCGTTTCTGAGGCTGGCCGGAATGGCATAGGCGATCAGTAGGTAAGAGAAATCGGCCATGGGATCGCCAAGCGTGGACAGTTCCCAATCCAGAACCGCTCGCACCTTCGCCTCTTTCGGATCGAGGATCATATTGTCGAGGCGGAAGTCGCCATGGACGATCCGTGCTGGACCTTCGGGCGGCAGGGTCGCTGGCAGATATTCGATCAACCGATCCATGGCCGGAACCGGATCGATTTCCGAGGCGCGGTATTGCTTGGTCCAGCGACCGACCTGACGACCGAAATAGTTTCCGGGCTTGCCATAGTCGCCCAGACCGATCGCCACCGGATCAAGCCTGTGAAGTGCGGCCAGAGTATCGACCTGCTCGAACCAGATGGCGCGGCGTTCTTCAGGCGTGCTTTCGGGCAGTTTCAAATCCCAGAAGATACGGCCCTCGACCTTGTCCATCACATAGAACATCGAGCCGAGAACATTATCATCCGTACACAGAGCATAGGGACGCGCGACCGGAAAGCCCTGGGCGTGAAGCGCCGAGATGACCGCAAACTCGCGATCGACCGCATGGGCGCTGGCCAGCAATGTGCCGGGCGGCTTGCGACGCAGGACGTATTTGGCGCTTGGCGTCGTCAGCTCATAGGTCGGATTGGACTGGCCGCCCTTGAACTGGCGCACCTCGACGGGACCGGAGAAGCCATCGACATTGGCCTTCATCCAGCCTTCGAGCGCGGCCTGATCGAGGGCGTGGCGCGGATCAACCTCGCGCGTGCCTGAAAACGTCGCCTGTGCGTCCATGTCGCCTCCCCTTCCTCGCGATTTTTAATCGTCTTGTGCGGCTACGATGGCGGCTTTTACGGCCCTGCGCCAGCCCTTGATCAGGGCGCTGCGCTGGTCTGTATCCATGTTGGGTTTCCAGACGGCGGGCGCGGTTTGCGGCGGCTCCCAAAGGGCCTTGGTCATGCCGGACCCGAAGGCTGCCAGACGCGCCGCCCCCAGCGCCGTCATTTCCTGAAACGCCGGACGCTCCACCTCGATGTCGCAGATGTCGGCGATGAACTGCATGACAAAGGCATTGGCGGTGACGCCGCCGTCCACCTTCAAACGCTTCAGCGGCGGAGCGCCGTCCTTCGCCAAGGCTTCCAGCAGGTCATAGGTCTGGTAGGCGAGGCTCTCCAGCGCCGCGCGCACCAGATGGGCCGGACCACTGTCGCGGGTCAGGCCGATGACAGTGCCGCGTGCATCCGGCTCCCACCATGGCGCGCCAAGGCCGGTAAAGCCCGGCACCAGATAGACCCCGCCATTATCTTTCAGCGTCTGGGCCACGGCCTCGGACTGGCGCGAGTCCGAAATGGCTTTCAAACCATCTCGCAACCACTGCACCGCAGACCCTGCCGAAAAGATCGAGCCTTCCAGCGCATAGCGGACCTCGCCGCCGGCTTCCCAGCCCATTGTGGCCAGAAGGCGAGCCTCGGAAGACACAACCTTGGCCCCTGTGTTGGCGACCAGAAACGCGCCTGTGCCATAGGTGATCTTGGCATCGCCTGCTTCCAGCGCGCCGTGCCCCACCAATGCCGATTGCTGGTCACCCGCAACGCCATGGATCGGAAGGGCCTTGCCCAGAAGGCTGGGATCACAGTCGCCGAAATGGGCGTCACTGGTTCTGATTTCCGGCAGGGCTTCCTTGGGCACGCCGAAAAGCTCCAGCATTTCCGGCGACCACTGGCGGGTCTGCAGCGCCATCAGATTGGTGCGGGCGGCGTTGGTCACATCCGTGACGTGGCTCTGGCCTCCGGTCAGCTTCCACATCAGCCAGCTGTCGATGGTGCCCAGCTTGATTTCGCCCGAACGGGCGCGCTCAAGACCATTTTCGACCTTTTCCAGCAGCCATGCGAATTTCGACGCCGAGAAATAGGGATCAAGGATCAGGCCGGTGGTCGCCCTCACCTTCTCCTCATGACCTTGCTCGACCAGCGCCTCCATCCTGTCGGCGGTTCGACGGTCCTGCCAGACGATAGCGTGATGAAGCGGCTCGCCTGTCGCGGCATCCCAGACGACCGAGGTCTCGCGCTGGTTGGTGATGCCGATGGCGGCGAAACGCTCGACGCTGCCCGCCTTTTTGATCACTTCGCGACAGGTTTGCAGGGTGGCGCGCCATATCTCGGCGGCATCATGCTCGACCCATCCCGAATGCGGGAAATGCTGCGCCAGTTCGATCTGGCTGACGGCCAGAACCGAAAAGACACCCTGCGGCGAGATCTCGAACGCAATGGCGCGGGTCGAGGTCGTGCCCTGATCAATCGACAGGATGAGGTCATGTTTCATGAGAGTAACTATGAAGATGTCACAGTTACGCGTTAAGGGGGAAATATGCGCAATCCGACCTATGCCGGCGTAATTGACGCCGCCCGCCAGATCGCCCCTGCCGCTGTTCGCACCCCCGTGATCGAACATCCGGCGCTCAATGCCGCTGTCGGCGGACGGGTTCTTATGAAGGCCGAGACTTTTCAGGTCGCGGGCGCATTCAAGTTTCGCGGGGCCTATAACCGCATCAGCCGCTTCAACGATAAGGAAAAGGCGCTCGGCGTTGTCGCCTTCTCGTCCGGCAACCACGCACAG
>JAEZHG010000156.1 GCA_023436945.1 Pseudomonadota bacterium
GGGTAGCACCGCTGTCGGTATCGGCGGAAGCATCATGGGCGCGTCCAATATTCCGCAAAAGCCGACGATGATTCAGCCTGATGCCAAAGCGGCGCAAACACAGCAGTCACCGCAGCGCGCGACCCCCGCCGCTGCGCCCCTTTCGGCCAGACCGGGCCTGATGACCGGATCATTGGTTCCGGGGGCAGGGGTTGTGAAATCCAAGCCTCAAGCGGAGACCCAGCCCGCGCCCCAACCGGAACCGGCTCCTGAACCGAAAGACGCTATGGTCGAGGCTTCGACCGCCGAGCCGATCTATACGCTGGAAGTCGAGCCTGTTGTCGCCAAGCGCCGTCCTGTTGCCAGCGAGGCGACCGCGGCAACGCCTGTCGATTCCCGTCGCAAGCCTTCTCGCCTGATGATTGTCGCCACGGCGGCACTGGTCGCGGCTGCGGGTGCAGCGGCGGTGTGGTGGAGCCAGAAGAACGGGCCGGATTCTGTGCCGGATGCTGTGGCACCTGCTACGGTCCCCGTAGAGGTGACTGCGCCGGATGTGGCCGCGCCTGTCGAAACGACTGTTCCGGCCACAACCGTAGAAACGCCAACCGAGGTCGCGCCCGCACCTGTTGCGGCCGTAACGCCTGCAACGACGGCTTCGGCCCCTGTTACCCAGCGTCCGCAGACGGCCCCGACAACACATGCGCCAACCAAGATCGCACCTGCCAACACCGCTGCGGCCACACAGCCGACACGCACGGTTCCGCCAATCACGACCATGGTGCCAAGGCCCGAGCCTTCAACGCCGGCTCCGGTCGTTGTGGCTCCGCCTGCGGAGACGGTGCAAGGCCCGCCGCCGACAGCGGCTGCCCCGACGCAGTCCGATCCGGATGCGCCGGTTGTTACCCGTCCGCAGCGACTGGACTAGGGTTCGCTCAGGAAAGGGTCAGGTAGCCGCGCTCGACCATGCGGCGAAGACCCTCATAGGCTTCGGCCAGTTCCTCATAGGCCACGCGCGATTGCGTCAGCCGTGTGTAGAGTTCGGGCGAGGGCTGGGCCGCGCCTGAATGGGTCAGTCGCAGCGCCTCCGCGATCCAGCGCGCCCGCGCCTGTGCCGTGCGGGCGGCCATCTTCTCGAAATCGGCGGTGGTGATCTTGCCGATCGTGTGGGTGATGATCTCGCGGTTGGCCAGATAGGTCGTGTAGTCGATCTGCTCCAACTGTCCGCGAAGGCGGCGCTGTTCCTGCGGGTCCATGTCCTCGGGCTGGAAATGGTCCTTCTGGCGGCGATAGCTCTGGGTCAGGATGGAAGACATGACGCACCTTTCATCTCGGGATCGGGTTCGCGAAATGGAAGGCTGGGCCAATCAGGTTAAGCGAGCGTTGCCGTGGCCAAGCGGGGGAACCGCAATCGCCCTTGGACCATTTCTTCACCAAGACCCGAAGCGTCGGGCCTTTGGATATAAGGAGAAGGTCCAACATGGTTGATCAGGAAGCCCACGATCTGGCTTGGGAAGAGGCTCTGGAAGAGTCGATCCGTTTGTTTGAACAGGGTGAATCCCTGAATCAGGAACGTTTTGCAGCGTTGGTGGCCGAGCTTGAAGAGCGTCATGCGGAGATTGCGTCCATGCCCGCAGATGATCCCCGCGCCCAGAAGATATCGGCTCTTAAAGAACGCGCCGCCTCGCTTGAGGCCAGCGCCCGTGAAGGCACCGGCCCGACCGACCAACTGAGCAGCATGCTGGCTCCGCTGACCGGATCGGACGACTAAGGCACTTTAAGTCAAGGTCAGGGGTTCAGATGACCCTTGGCCTTGTCGCCCGACATGACGATGTCGCTGTCGGGTTTGGTCAGTTGCAGACCCGGCTTGCCCCAGACCTGAAGGATGTAACGCATGACATTCAGGCGGGCCTGTTTCTTCTTGTCCGTCTTGATGACGGTCCACGGCGCATAGGAATAGTGGGTCTCGGCCAGCATCTGGTCGCGGGCCTTGGAATAGTCGTCCCAGCGCGCCACCGCTTCCTGATCCATTGGCGACAGTTTGAAGCGTTTGATCGGGTCCTCGGTGCGCTCTTTCAGGCGCTGGCCCTGTTCCTTCTTGCTGATATCCAGCCACAGCTTGATCAGGATGATGCCCGAGTGGGTCAGCATACGCTCGAAATCATCGACCTCGTTGAGGAAGTCGTGATGCTGGTCCGGTGTGCAGAAGCCCATGACCGGCTCGACGCCCGCGCGGTTGTACCATGAACGGTTGAAGATCACCGTCTCGCCCGCGGCAGGAAGGTGGGCGACATAGCGCTGGATATACCACTGGGTCGTTTCGCGCTCGGTCGGCTTGGGCAGGGCAACGACGCGCGTATAGCGCGGGGCCATGTTCTCGGTCAGACGCTTGATCGCCCCGTCCTTGCCCGCCGCATCGCGGCCTTCAAAGATGATGACGGTCTTGATGCCGTTCTTGATGGCCCAGTCCTGTGTCTCCACGATCTGGAGCTGCAGGGCCTCATAGGCGGCTTCATAGTCTTGGGACATGGTGGCTCCGTTCATGGCCATGGGGGTGGCAGTCAGGACAGGGGCTTAGCGTCGCAGTAGTTCCCTCTAACGTCCATTTAACTTTTCGAGAGCGGCCAGACTTGTCAAACAGGGCGCGAGTTTGGAGGGGACCGATGCAACAGACGCGACGCAGTATGATGACGTGGGCCGGCGTGACCGGACTGGTTGGTCCGGGGCTGCTGGGACTGGGGGCCTGTGGGGCCAAGGCGTCCGAGGTTCCAAGCCCGACCGATCCCGTCGAGGCCCAAATCGAGGCCATCCGGCAAGAGGCCAAGGCGGTGGCCCTTGGCGCAGGTGTCTATGACCGCACGGGTCTGGTGAAATCCTATGTGCGGGGCAAGCGCCGCGCCAATGCCGATGATCTCGCGACGCTGGATGACCGCTGGCACATCGGCTCCAACACCAAGGCCATGACAGGTGCGCTGTGGGCGCGGTTGGTCGAAAAAGGGCTGGCCCGCTGGGACATGCCCTTGGGCGAGGCGGTCCAGAAGGCGGGGCTGGGCTTTGGCGGCAATGCGGCATGGGACGGTGTGACGGTCGAGCAGTTGATGCGCCATCGCGGCGGCCTGACCGATGCCAGCGTGATTGGCCGCCAGTGGCTGATGACAGCTCGCGATGATCCCCGCAGCCTGAAGGAGCAGCGCGCAGCCATAGCCAAGGCGGCGCTGGAAGCGGCTCCGGCGGGCGAAGTCGGTGCCTATCAATACGGCAATGCCAACTACATCGTCGCAGGCGCGATCATGGAGGGGCTGTGCGGAACCTCGTGGGAAGAGGCGATGCAGGCCGAGGTGTTCGGCCCGCTGGGCATGACCCGCTGCGGCTTCGGTGCGCCAAAGGGGGATGCGCCGTGGGGCCACCGCGCCATGATGACCGTAAAGCTGCCTGTCGATCCGGAAGGGAAGGCGTCGGACAATCCGCTGGCGCTGGGGCCAGCCGGCACAGTCCATGTGACGCTTGAGGACTATGGGCGGTTTATTGCCGCCATCCTGAATGGCGGGGGCGACTGGCTGTCGCAGGACAGCGTGCGCCGCCTGACCACTGCGGTCGAGGGCGAGACCTATGCGCTGGGCTGGATCGTTCTGTCGCCACAGCCTTGGGCCAAGGGACAGGTGATCGGCCATGAGGGTTCAAATACCCTGTGGCACACGTTTACAGCGCTGGATCTGGATGAAGGAAAGGCGTGGGTCGCTGTCAGCAATGATGCGGCGGGCGGCGCGCAGGCCTGCCCCCTCGCAGGCGTGGCGCTGGCCAAGGGGGCGACGGTTTAGGAAATCAGCGGGCCTGTTTAGGGAATAACTGAATCATTTCAGTTGACGGCCCTAAAAAGGCAAGTGACAACGTTATTGCAGTCCGGATATCGCGTGGGGTCCAAACTCGCGTTTCTGCTCTTTCTGCTGAACGAGCTGGTCCAGATGGGCTGTCGGGTTCTCCTGATGGGAGCCCGCCTGGAAAAGCGCGTTTACGGAGACGCAGACATGGCGACCGGTACGGTCAAGTGGTTCAACCCGACCAAGGGTTACGGCTTCATTCAACCAGACACCGGTGGTTCGGACGTATTCGTCCACATCACCGCCGTCCAAAAGGCTGGCCTTGCTGGCCTGGATGACAACGCCAAGGTCGAGTACGAACTCGAAACCCAGCGCGGCAAAACGGCTGCTGTCGAACTGAAAGTCCTCTAAGACTTCTCGACATCAAGGTTTTGACGGAAACGCGGTAGGCCCAAGGCCTGCCGCGTTTTTCTTTAGGGGATGATGCCGACCTCGGCGTGGATATCGGCAGGGGCGACCCCTTGCTCGCGAAGCGCCTTCAGCGTCACTGAGCCGTCGCGCTTGGCAAAGCGTTTGCCGTCAGGCCCGACCAGTAGGCGGTGGTGGCGATAGGCAGGCTCGTCCCAGCCGAACAGGGTCTGGATCAGGCGCTGAATATGGGTGGCCTCGAACAGGTCCACGCCGCGCACCACGTGGGTAATACCTTGCAGGGTATCATCGTGGGTACAGGCCAGATGATAGGCCGCGCCGGCATCCTTGCGTGCCAGAACCACATCGCCTGCCGTCTCGGGGCGGGCCTTGATGCGGCCCGTCTCGCCGTCGGGACCTTCGCCTTCTTCAAAGAAGCTCAGCGCCTCCCACGCCGCGCCGCCCAGCGTCTCGCGGGCGCGGTCGAGTGACAGTCGCCACGCAAAGGGTTTGCCGCTTTCCAGCAGTTGGGCCTCTTCGTCCGCAGGGTGTGGGCCTGGGCGGGCGGCATCCATTGTGCCGTGGGGCGCATTGCCGATGGCGTCGAGGATTTCCTTGCGGGTGCGGAAGCAGCGGTAAACCAGACCGCGCTGACGCAAGGTTTCCACCGCCGCTGCATAGTCGTCGAGATGGTCCGACTGGCGGCGCACAGGCATCTCCCACTCAAGGCCCAGCCAGCTCAGGTCTTCATAGATTCCTGTCTCGAACTCGGGCTTGCAGCGGGTGGGGTCGATGTCCTCGATACGCAGTATGAAACGACCGCCTGTCTGCTTGGCGGCCTGCCATGCGGTCAGCGCCGAAAAGGCATGGCCCTTGTGCAGTCGCCCGGTGGGAGAGGGCGCAAAGCGGGTGACGAAGCCGCTCACTGTCTGACGAGCGAGCCGCTGGCCACAGCGCGATCTACCGCCGCGCGGATATCGGCTTCGGGGACAAAGTCGAACAGGGCGATGATCTCCTCCAGCACAAACTCGGGGCGGCTGTAGGCATAGTGCATAGCATGGGCGACCGGACCGCTGAACAGCGGCGCGGCGATGGGCTGGACGCGATAGCGGGTCAGCGAGATCGGTTCGGGCAGAGCAAAATCACCAGCGCGCGGGCGCAGGCGATGCTGGGTCATGGCGACCTCGTCGCGGAACTCAGGCAGGGCGCACAGGGCGGCCAGTTTCTGGCCCAGCATGGCCAGATGGTTCTGCAGGGCCTTGCCGTCCTCCTGCTGTGCCGTCGGGAAATATTTGCGGAAGGCAGGGTCCTGCATGGCCGCGCTTTCCAGCAGTTTGAAGAGGATGCGGCCATAGAGCGGCGCAATCGACAGGGTGACGTGAAGCGACGCCCCGTCCTCGGCCAGCGCATCGTGGAACCAGCCGCGCGGCAGATAGAGCACGTCGCCGGGCTTCATGCGCACCTCCTGCATCACAGGACCACAGTTGCGCTGGAACCATTGTTGCAGTTCGGGGCCCTTGGCCGGCATCACTACCGGATCGGGCATGCGGTTCTTATAGAGCCGCCACAGCTTCTCGCCCTCGACCTGAACGGCAAAGACGTGGTGCAGGTCGAAATGCGCGCCAAAGGCCCGCACGCCCTTGAACGAGCAATAGACATTGGCCCCCATACGGGCGGCGAACTCGGCAGACAGACCTTCACACAGCTTGGCGATGGCCGGATCCATGCTCTCCAGATCATTGGCGACCAGACTGGAGCCACGCGCCAGTTGCAACTGAACCTTGCGCGGATCGGGGATCAAGGCCGTGCCCTTGGCGTTCTCGCGGCAGTACTGGGTCGGGTCCACATTCTGGGTGTTGTGGACCATCTTCAGGGTTTCAGCTGTCCAGTGACCGGACTGGTCCAGCAGGCGGTTGAACGCGTCCCAGCCAAACAGGGCCGCCTTCTCCCGCGCGTCCGATGCCGGAATGTGAACCGGAGCCCGATCATGGAAACGGGCATAGAAGTCTTCAGGGGTAAGCGGACTGATAAGCTGTGCGAAACTGTGCATGGCGGCGGACGCTAGCGACGGGCTGGCATTGTGTCGATAGGGGATCGTCAGTCGACAAGGCGTTCTTCGGGACGAATCTGCTGCGGGGGATTGGGGCCGATCGAGGCCGGAACGCCCAGTCGGCAGGCGCTGACGAAGGCGGCGTGTCTGTCGCTGCTCACAGGCTGGAGTCGATAGGTCTTTCTGTTCACACGAACGACCATCGCGGAGCGCCCGTCGATTGCATGAAGCAGGGCGGGGGATGCTGGGGCGATCAGCGTCGCCCGTGCTGCATTGGGTCTGTACAGCGGCAGGCTCCATGAACCGATCATGGCCTGCATTGGTGTATCGCCCGTGGCGGGCAGGTTCAGGCCGCTGACCTGGAAATGCATTTCGCGTCCGGCACAGGTCAGCTGAACCTCGGCAAAGGCTCCGCTGGCCCTGTCGCGGCGGGCGGCACGATAGGTCAGGGGGGCATTGTCGTCCTGAATGAAATCCCGAACCTGGGCGGGGACAGCAGGCAGGGTCAGGCTCGCGGCCAGAATGATGGCGGCAACAGACATGGGCGGCGCTCCTCCATAAACTATGGCGCTTATCTCATAGGGGACATGAACGGCAGATTGCTCTGCGTCCCGTCCCGCGCTTCACTGCGCCTGACCAGTTTCTCAACGCGGGAGGGCGGTGATGGATGCTCGCACGATCAAAGGCCGCCAACTGACCGAAGATATGGCGCGGGCGCGCGAGGCGCTTTGTGACCTCGATCCGCTGCTGGCCCGCGCCCATCGCCAGACCCCGCCGCTGGAGTGGCGCTTGCGCACGGGCGGCTATGAGGGGCTGTTGCGGATGATCGTGGAGCAGCAGGTCTCGGTCGCGGCGGCAGCCTCGATCTGGAAGCGTGTGAGCGAGGGACTGGGGGAGGTGACGCCACAGGCGGTTCTGGCGCTCGAACCCGAAGCTCTACGCAGCTTCGGCTTGTCCGGGCAAAAATCGCTCTATGCCCAGGAGATCGCCCGCGCCCACACTGACGGACGCATCGATTTCGATCATCTGGAGCGCCTGTCCGACGATGAGGCCATTGCGGCCCTGACCGCCATCAAGGGGGTGGGGCGCTGGACGGCGGAGACCTTCCTGATGTTCTGCGAGGGGCGCACCGATGTGTTTCCGGCGGGCGATGTGGCTTTGCAAGAGGCGCTGCGCTGGCTGGAGGGTTCGGATGTGCGTCTGAAAGAGAAGGCCTTCTATGCCCGTGCCGACCTTTGGCGACCCCATCGCTCTGTTGCGGCACATTTGCTCTGGGGATGGTATGGGGTGGTAAAGCGCGGTGAAGTCGCGCTGGAGGATTGATGTGACACCCCTGAGCGCGACCGCCGAACTGGCCCGTCCCGAGAATGTTTTGCCCCTGCTGGATTTCGCAGGGGTGGCCGTGTTTGCCGCCACCGGCGCGCTGGCTGCGGCCTATCAGAAACAGGATGTGGTGACGTTCGCCTTCTTTGCCGCACTGACGGGTGTGGGCGGCGGTACGGTGCGTGATCTTCTGATCGGCGCGCCTGTATTCTGGGTGGCGGACTGGCGCTATCTGGCGGTGTGCCTGTTGGCTGCGGCGGCGGTGTGGATGGTCGGTCCGCGCACGTGGCGTTTCCGCGCTCTGATGTGGCTCGATGCCATCGGTCTGGCGGCCTATGGCGTGATGGGCGCGGCCAAGGCGGCGTCCTATGGCGTGGCTCCGCTGATCTGTGTGGTCATGGGCGTGCTGACGGCCTGTTTCGGGGGCATCGTGCGCGATGTGCTGGCGCACCAGCCGTCGATCCTGCTGCGCCGCGAGCTTTACATCTCTGCGGCCCTCTTGTCGGCGGCGGTGTTTGTGGGGCTGAAGGCCGTGTCTGTGCCGACGTGGTGGGCGGTGAGCATCGCCGTGGCTGCAGGCCTTGCCCTGCGCGCCGGAGCGATCCTGAAAGGCTGGAGCCTTCCGGCTTTCCCCAGCGCCCCGCAACGCCTGTAAAAACCGGCCTGCAAGCTTTGCTTTAAAATAACCATGATCTTTAAGTCGTGGTTTTGAGCGGGAATCACGTTTATTCTTCCTTTGCCTGACGAAGGAAGGAGACGTGTCTTCAGTCCCGTTGCGTCCATAGATTGCCGTGCTGGAGGGCTTGCGTGATGCAGCTTCTCACAAGTGCGCCCTCGGGCTTTCCAGCCCTCGTTCTGAATGCCGATTTCAGACCGCTTTCCTATTACCCGCTGTCGCTCTGGCCGTGGGAAGAGGTCATCAAGGCGGTATGGCAAGACCGCGTCGAGGTGGTCGCCACCTATGACAAGGTGGTGCGAAGCCCCTCGAGGGAGATGCAGCTACCCAGTGTGGTCTGCCTCAAATCCTACATAGACCAGGACCGCAATCCGGCCTTTACGCGGTTCAATGTCTTCCTGCGCGACGGTTTTCGCTGCCAGTATTGCGGCGAGCGCGGCACGTCAGGAGACCTGACCTTCGATCACATCCTGCCGCGATCACAGGGCGGGATCACCTCATGGACCAATATCGTCACGGCATGTGGCCCCTGTAATCTGCGCAAAGGTGGCCGCACGCCCATGCAGGCCCAGATGCCGCTACGCCGCAAGGTCAATCGCCCGTCATCATGGCAACTCCAGCAAGCCGGACGACGCTTCCCGCCCCAGAACCTGCACAAGACATGGATCGATTACCTTTATTGGGACATCGAACTAGAGGCTTAGGGCCTGTTATCGGGCCGTTTGAACGACCGCTAAGGGTGGAAAGCAGACAGAGATCATGGTTCTCTAAGCTTGAAAGTGGAGGAGCTGATGATCGAGTTCATAGGGATGCTGCTGGCGGGACTGCTGACTTGGGGGGCAGCCGAGCCCACGGGACCCAGCGATAACGCTCATCAAGTCCAGATGCCGGTGAATGACATCGTGCAAGCTGGTGGAAGCGTCGCCCCTACCGCGTGGACGGCTGTCGGCTCGAACCGGACGCGACCCGCCCTGAGCTATTATGAGGCCGGTCGTCCTGCGATGGTGCTTACCTGTGAAGGCATTTCTACAAACGTGCAGGTTCGAGGCTTCACGCCGAAGCAGGCATGGCCCCAGCCGGAAATGATGATCCGCTTAGGTGACGTCACGCGCTCTGCATCCCCTGATGTTCGGAATATCGGGACGCAAGTGGCCTATGAAGTCCACTTCGGCATCGCTGATGACGTGCTCCAACAGATCGCTGTCTCGGCCCCTATTACTGTGGACTTCAATGGCGAAACCCGCACGTTCCCAAGTCTACCTGAAGATCTTCGACGTAGCTTCACTGACGCGTGCGCAGCTTTGGTGCCTCCTGGCATGAGAGCCTCAGGAGCGGGCGTTCCGAAGGTCTGAGATGGGTCGATTTCAGACATTTGAATTTCCTCCCGAACTGGACATTCACAGCTTCACTGAATGACATCCGCTTAGCTGTGTAACGTCATACATAAGCTGGATCGACTATTTGTATTGGGACATCGAGCTTGAGGCGTAAACTCCACCTATTGAGGCGCAGCGTCTACCGCATCGGCGATCTGTTTCAGCAGGGCGCTGCGGGCTTGGCTGTGCTGTGTTCCTGTGGCGTTTGGCCATGAGGACAGGATCACCACCACGGTCTTGCGCCGAGGGTCGATGGTGATGGACTGGCCAAAGATGCCATAGGCCCCGAAGCGGCCCTCGGGATGGGTCCACCACTGGAAGCCATAGCCTTCGCCCGCTTCACCGATATCGGCCTGTTTGGAGGTGGCCTGTGCCAGCCAGCCGTCGGGCAGAATGCTTTGCCCCCCTGCCATGCCGCCATCCAGTACGAACTGGCCGACGCGGCCCCAGTCCCGCAAGCTGGCCATGACGCAGCAGCCGCTGGCCTCCTGACCGGCCTCGTCGATCATCCATCCGGCCTCGCGCTCCATGCCGTAGGGAGCCCAGAGTTTTTCGGACAGATAATCGGCCAGTGACTTGCCCGTGGCGCGGCGGATCAGCACGCCGATCAACTGGGTCTCGCCCGTGGAATAGTGCCAGCGGCGGCCCGGCTCGTGGGCGCGTTCCAACTGGCGCATATAGTGGAGCGTCGGGTCCATGCCGCCTGTGTCTCGCGGTTCGAAGAAGCGGGCCACATCGGCGTTGGGGTCGGTATAGTCCTCGTTCCAGCGCGCGCCGGAGGACATGGTCAGAAGCTGGCGCACGGTCACGCCGTCATAGGCGCTGCCCTCCAGTTCCGGCAGATAGCGGACAATAGGGGTCTCGAGGCTTTCGATCGCGCCATCCTTGATGGCCGCGCCCACGAGGGTGGAGGTCAGGGACTTGGCCACCGAGAACGAGGTCCAGCGTCCCTCCGGTCCAAAGCCGAGGCCGTAGCGTTCAAACCTGATCTTGCCGTCCTGCAGCACAAGGATGCCCGCGGTTCGCTCCTGCGCCATATAGGCCGACACATCCAGATCGAGCGGCGCGCCGTCGGGCAGGGGATGCACGGTCGTACCTGTTTTCACCACACGGTGCGGGACAATCCGCTCCATGGCGCGAAAGCCTGCATCGCGGGCCTCCTGCGACCAGAACAGGACCTGTGACGGCTTTTCGAGCGTGGGTAGTTCTTGTGCCGCCGCCACCGAGGCGAACATACCCAGAGATACGGCCACGGCCGCTGCGCAGATACCGATCCGACGTTTCATCTTGCCCTCGCCTATATTCCGGAGGTGAAGCTGACCCCGATGTGCCGCGATTTGCAAATCTTTGATTTTGCTCTTCCAGCCAAGCTTTTGATGTAACGCCGATATATAATTAATAGACACTCACGGTGTAGTTGTTTACCACTCCCCTTAAGTTGCGGAGGGCGTTGTGGTTCAGTTTGTCGAGGACAGAGTTCAACCAGAAGCCAGCTTGGAGCGGGAAGCCGATTACGCCGAGGCGTGGGGCCAAACGTGTCGGCGCGCGGCTATGATCGTCACCCCGTCTCTGCATGTTCTCTGGACCAATGAAGAAGGCCGCAAACTCATTGAGAGCGATAGCGACCTGTTCGTTGACGGCTATCGTCTGTCGTTCTCACAGCGGGCGAATGATGTCCGCTTTGCCAATTTTATCGAAACTCTGGGTGATGATCCGGCTGCCTGGGTTCTGGCACGTCAGGACGGGACATCGTGCCTGATCATCCGCGTGGTCCGTATAGCGCTGGGTGCATCCCAGGGACTGGTTCTGGCCTTTAGCGATACACGCGAAACGCGCAAACTCTGGGCAGACTTCAGCGGGGCGCTGGGGCTGACAGTTGCCGAGGGCAACATCCTGCGCCGTCTGGTGGATGGAGAGTCGGTGGTGAATGTCGCCGCCGATCTGGGCATCAGTGTCGAGACGGCCCGCACCCACGTTAAACGCTCCTATGCCAAGTTGGGTGTTGGCAACCGCGAGGAAATGTTCGCGCGTATCTCGCCGTTCAGGATGAACTGAGCAAACACTTTCCGGCTGAATCACAGGTTTCGAATTTCGCGTCCTAGGCGATGCGAAACGGCATGAGCTTTGCCGAATTCTACCGTCAGGGGAATGGTGTGCTTAAGTGAAACAAATGTGGCGAAAAGCTGTCAGGCGATCAGGCGACCTACTGAGTATTTTCCACAATTTATGGTTAAAATCCTCAAAATCATAAGTCAAATAAGCCATTGTAATAAATAAACATTTTAGAGAAAAACCGTCCTGATGTATAACGATGGTTTTGTAAAGATAGTTAAAATGACTTCTCATCCCCAATTGTGGGGACGCGGCCAAAATATGGCGCATCTAGGTTCAACTTAAGAAAGCGTTAAGTCTTTCCTCTGGCAGAGCCCGTTCATGCTGACTTCGTGACAGCACAGGGCGTGGGCGCTTCAGGGGCATTGTGAGCTTTCCAGTACCTGATGCGTTTGCTCCCGGTTTTCGGGAGGGTTGGCCGACCGTCTACCTGTCAGGGAAGACTGCTCGGTTTGGAAAAACCGACCGGATGTCCGGTCCCGTGTGGGGCTCCATCAGCCTCGACATATAGGAGACGAGAATGAAAACCATCCTGATGACTGCAGTTGCTGCAGCTACCCTGATCGCCGCTCCGGCTTTCGCCCAGACTTCTTCGACCATCAACCTGAACGGCACTGTTGCCAATCAGTGCGGCAAGGACAACCACTCGGGTGGCTACGATACGCACCCTGACTATACGCGTGGTGATGTGAACCTCGGCATCATCCAGTTGGACAATGGTCAACTGCTGGAAGACACCGTAATCGCCGAGAAGCGCAGCTTCGGTAACATGTGGTGCAACTTCGCCACCACCGTTCGTCTTGAAGTGTCGCAGGTTAAAACCTCGAACACCACGACGGATGTCACCTCTTTCGCGAACAGCTTCGACGTTGAAGTCGAAGGTCCGGTGATCAACGCCTATCTCAACGGCGGCGCTATCCGCTCGAACGGTGCTGTGAACGGCTTCCAATCGCGCGCTCTGCCGGGTGCATTCGAGACCGGTGCTGGTCAATACTCCAGCCTGTCGACCATCAAGGTTCTGCGCAAGGCACGTCCGGTTGGCACCGGCTACCTGCGTCCGGTCGCTGGTACCTACACCGGCGCAATCACTCTGACGGTTGGCGTAAGCTAAGCGACGGGATTTGGGGCGGTCTGGCATTGTCCGGACCGCCTACTATCCGTGCTGAGCTGATTGCTCCGATGATGGCGACCCCCTCCAAACATATGGCTCTGGGCCTTGGCTTTGCGCTGAGCGTGCTGGTGGCATCGACGGCTTGCGCCGAGGTGTCTGCGGCATCGGGCAGTGGCAGCGGCTATACGGCACTGGATGCACCGCTCGGCTCTCCGGTCGAGTTGGAGGTCGAGATCGTCGGATCGATTGCGGCCCGCTGCGAGATGACCTCGTCTGCGCTGCTGGTCGGAGATGTGGATTTGAAATCCTCTGGCGAGACCAGAGCCGATTTCGGTCTCAACTGTAATGCGCCGTTTACGGTGCAACTGCGCTCGCAATCGGGTGCTTTCGTAAACGCCGCTCCGCCTCAGGGCATTCTCGACCGCGCCGCCTATGAGGTGTCGGTGGATGTGGTGACCGATAACGGTCGCCGCGAACTGGGCTGGTGCGATGCAGAGGCCCTGGCCGCCAGTGCCAAGGCTGGGTGCGCCTTTTCCCCCCAGAATGGTGGCTGGTCCTCGGGCGAGGAAACCGCCATCGGCAAGAGCGGCACGGTCCGCTTGCGCTGGAATGACAATGACCGGTCGGCGCCGCTGTTTGGCGACTATCGGGACCAAATCACAATCGAGCTGAAGGTGCGGGCATGAACCATCGCACACGCAGCATGCCTGTCCGCTTTCTCGAGGAGACGCCTATGAAACGCTCATACGTCTATTCCGGTATCTATGCCGGTGCCATGGCCCTGACACTCCTGTCGGGCGCGGCAATGGCGCAGGATAGTGAAACCCTGACCATCCAGACGTCGGTGGCCCCCTATTGCAAGGCGCTGCCGACCTCCGGTTCGACACTGCAACTGGGCGAACTGGCCGATGGCAATGGCTTCGTGGTCAATGAGTTTGCGGGCTTCAACTACATCGGCATCTCGCTGAGCCACTGGTGCAATGCGCCAACGACGGTGACGCTCTCGACAGTGCCGCTCCTTCACACGCAGGTCACCACGGTCACCGATCCGGCAAGCTTTACCAACCGCGTCGACTACAAGGCGGAATGGCAGTGGGGCGGCTTTTCCAGCTCCAAACTGACGACCGCCGGTGACGATGTATTCGCGGTGAACACCGCCAATATCGGCGAGCTTCGCATCCTCGTGACCGACCCCTTCACGGACGGCAACAAGCGTCCGATCGGCGGCGACTATGTCGGCGCTGTGACCATCACCATTGCAGCCCAATAACCGGACGGAAAACGGAGACCTCGACATGAAACCTATCGTTCTCGCGCTCCTTGGCACTGCGGCCCTTTCGGTTCCGGCTATGGCTTCGGCGCAGTCGTCATCGACGATCAACATCAACGGCGAAGTGCCCAAGAAATGCATGCTGGGAGCTCCGGCCTCTACCGAGCTGCAACTGGGCACTCTGACCGGTGCGGATGGCCGTCTGGACAATGCAAAAACCGGCTCTGCCGTACTGCAAAGCACCACCATCAGCGACGCCTGGTGCAACACGCCCAGCCGTCTTGAGGTTGAGGCACAGCCGCTTGTGACGGTCATCACCGGCTACAGCACGCCGGCAGGCTTTACCCGCACCGTCTCCTATGACGCGCTGCTGGAAGGCTGGCCGACCGCTATGACGGTTCGCCCGTTTGCCACTGCTGACTCCGAAGCTTCCGAGACCAGCATGGCCCACGCCAGTGATCTGGTTCTGAGCATCTCGCGCCTTGGCGCAGTGGCTTCTAACGGCACCAGCGACGATAACAGCGCCTTCCTCGAAGCGGGCCAGTATCGCGGCAGTGTCATCGTGACCCTGAGCGTCAAGCCCTAATGGGTTTTGCCTCGACCATACTGACCGACAAGGTCCTGTTTGGCGCGGTTGCGATGGGCGTGTTCGCCACATCGTGCGCCGCTCAGGAGCGTCAGGTGGTCCAGGTCCTCGGCTCGGCCGAGCGCATGTGCACGCTTGGCCTTCCGGGGCTGGGCAATGGTGTGGCGATGAATATCGATGCGGCGGGCGGGTCCGTCTTCAACGTGACCCAACTGACCGATGACACATTGCTGACCACGCAGGCGGCCCGTGTGACGGTGGATATGAGCGCCATGTGCAATGGCGTGCATCGTATCTCGCTGGGCAGCGATAATAACGGCCTGTGGCGACAGCAGACGGGCTCGACCCAGTCGGGCTTTGGCTATGCGGTGCCTTATCAGGCCAATCTGGTATGGGCCGATCAGCAGTATGTCCTGACCGCCGATGCCAGCACACGCGGCTATGTTGAGGACCAGCTTCAGGTCATGCGGGCGGCGGCGGGCAATATCTCGATCGAGTTCGAGATCTCGGCCGGTGCTACCAATCAGGGGCAGAACAAGCCGCTGTTAGCGGGTGACTATTCGGACGTTCTGCGTCTGACGGTGCAACCGCAATGAAGGCCCGTTTCGCCATAGCTGCCTTTTCGGTAGCGCTGCTGGGGGCAGGGGCCGCGTCGGCACAGTCTGTCGGCACCTCACCGCTGACCTTCCAGGGCAAGGCCCCTCCGGCCTGCCGGATGAGCACGCCAACCTCAGAGGCGAGCCAGAATGCCGAGCTGGACAGCGCAGCGCCCGGGGCTGCCGAGATCAGTATTGCGCGTCTGGCCGGTGATGATGGTTCGGTGATCGGTGCCAATATGGCGCTGAACATTCCGGTGCTGTGCAATCAGGCCCACACCTTGAGCGTCGAAAGCCGACGCGGTGGCCTGAGCCTGTCACAGGTTCCGGTAGAGGCCACCGCGTTCCGCACGTCCGTCCCCTATCGGGTGAGGGTTTCGTGGGCCGGTGCCAATGACGATTTCAGTAGCGATGGTTCCAATGCATTCCTGTCGATCGGCGATGCCGGTCAGGGACTGCTCAATGTGGTGATCGACATACCTGCGGGCGGAGTACCGCTGGTTGCCGGCAGCTATTCGGACGAGCTGGTGCTGGTCCTGAGTGTGGCCGGTTAGGGAGGACAGTCCATGTTTAAAAACAACAATTTGTCGTGCCGAATGAAGGGCAGCAAGGCCATGAACAAGCTTTCTCCTGCCGTGATGGCGCTGGCCGTAATGGCCTTTGCCGGTGTCGCAACGGCACAGGAAAACTTCGATGTGACGGGCGATGCGCCTGCGCGTTGCACCCTACCGGAAAGCTGGACCTTCGTGACTGCTAACGGCGGCGCTGCCGCCAGCACCTTCAGCGGCACAACTTGGTCCATTCCCGCCAACGCCTTCGCAACGACCAATGCCACGGCAGTGACGGGGCAGGAATATGCGATCCGTATCCGCGGAGTCGGCTTCTGCAACGTGTCGCACCAGATCAAGCTGAAGAGCCTTCGCGGCGGTCTGCTGAACGGTGACGTGGGCGGTGCTGTTCCGGCCGGTTTCGCCAATCTGCGCGCCATGAACTACGAGGCCAACTGGAGCGCCTCGCCTCTGGGCAGCACCGAGCGCGTACGCTTTGGTCCTATGGCCGAGCTGGAGCCGACCTCTGCAGGTCAGGAAGCCGTGGCGGCCTTTGTGGTCAGCGACGCTCTGGCCCCTCCGGGCTCCCGCAGCTTCGATGTCCGTCTGGGCATGGTCCGCGATGCGGTGGCGCTTCCTCTGGTGGCGGGCAACTACACCGACCAGCTGGTCGTCACCCTCGCTCCGAATCCCTAAGTCAGACAATTTGGCATTCTTGATGCCAATAAATGACCTCCGGGGGCCACTCCGGAGGTTATCTCTTTCGAGTATCAATGTTCCATTAATGGTTAATCGTGTTCTGGTAACTGTTAAGCTCAACCGTACGACTTGGGGTAGAAGATGCGTAAGCTAATAGCCGGTGTGGGGGCTGCAGTCGTCGTGCTGGTGGCCGGAGTGGTGGCCGCAATGACGGTCCAGCCCGTGGCCATAGACCTGAAGATGGCAGGCCGCGATATGAGCGCGCCTCTGCGGGTTGAGAACAACGGCCCGACGCCGCTTCCGGTCGAGGTGACCATCGTCGAGACGGACTTCCTGCCTGATACGGTTACGGCCTCTGATCGCGCATCGGAAGACATTATGGTCTTCCCGCCGCAGGCCGTTATTCCACCGGGCGAGACGCAGGTCTTCCGCGTGCAATATGTCGGCGACCCCTCTGGAGAGCGCAGCCGTCACTACTATGCCGAGGTGGCCCAGCTTCCGGTCGAACTGCCTGAAGGCCAGTCGGCTATCCAGATTCTGTATAATTTCCAGGTCATGGTGAATGTCGCCTCGCTCACGGGCGGCAATCCGAACCTGTCGGTCGAAAGCACAGAGATCGTGACCACGCCCGAGGGCAAGTTCGTTCCGGCCTTCTCGGTCAAAAACTCGGCCCGCAACTATGGCTATCTCAGCAACTCTCAGGTCACGATCCTGCACAAGGATGCGACGGGCAAGGAACTGCTGCGTCGCGTGATGTCCGGCAATGATGTGCAGCAGATGATCGGCTATGGCCTCGTCGGTCCCGAGACGACCCGCAAATTCACCGCGCCCATCGAGCTGTCCAGTGCTGAAGGCTCTGTCGAAGTGCGTATCAACACCCCGCGTCGCCGCTAAAGCGAAAGAGGGGGAGCGCCAATGCGAGGGTTCAGCACAAGGATCATGACGGGGGCCTCGGCCCTTGTGCTGGTTGCGGCTACACCGGCTTTGGCTGCGGACTTCAGCCTCGATGAACTGTTGCGCAGCACGGCGGATGCCGTTCCTGTGGCGCAGGAGCCTTCCCCGCGCACACGCCCGCGCCTGAACACCTCCGGCCGTGTGCTTTCCATGGTTATGCCGCTGAAGGAAGACGGTCGCTATCTGGGCGATGTCGAAGTGCGGGTGACGCCTGACGACACGATCGAAATCGCTACCCAGCAGGTCTTTAACCTGATCCGCGAGAAGCTGAGCGGCGAGGCGGTTCAGGGCCTGATGATGCTGGCCGAGCCGGGCGTCTATGCCAGCATGGAGCGGTTCGAGGCGCTGGGCCTGCCCATGACCTTCGATCCGCAGACGATGGAGTTGGGCATCACCCTTCCGGCAGGTGCGCGTGCGCGCCAGTCGATTGGTCTTGCCGAGCTGGAGCGCGAAACCTTTGGCGAGTTCACCTCGCCCGAAGCCTTCACGGCCTTCCTCAATCTGCGCACCTCGCTGGACTATACCCACGTGGGTGCTGGCGAAGGTTTCAACGACCCGTCACTGTTTATGGATGGGGCCACCCGCATCGGCCGTTTCGTGGTCGAGGGCGAGGCGATCTATGATGGTTTCGACGGCGAGTTCCGTCGCAGCGGAACGCGCGTTGTCTATGACGACATCACACGCATGAACCGTTGGACGGCGGGTGACCTGCGGGGGCAAAGCCGTGGCCTGCAAGGCGGGCTGGATCTGGCGGGCATCAGCGTCGAGCGCGCCTATGGCATGCTGGACCCCCAGCGCAACCTCGCCC
>JAEZHG010000173.1 GCA_023436945.1 Pseudomonadota bacterium
GAAACGATGCGGCCGCGCGGATCGCTGCGCGACACGGAAAGATTGCTATCAAAGTGCCAGACACGGGCGGCGTCTTTCAACTCCGCTTCGGCCTTCTCACCCTTCAAGAACAGGCCTTTTGCACCGCGCTGAAAATAGGGTTGTGCATAACCCAGTAATTTCTCCATCGCCGCAACGGCACGTGCGGTCACGACCTCGACCTTCACCTGTTGCTCTTCGGCGCGGCCATTGATGACCGTAGCGGGCAAATTCAGGCGATCAACGACCGTCTGCAGGAAGCGGCAGCGCTTGCCGAGGCTGTCGATCAGATAGACGTGAGCGCCTTCCCTGCCCTTCAGCATGATAGCCAGAACCACACCGGGGAAACCGGCACCCGCCCCCAGATCGGCCCAGGTCACAGCCTTTGGCTCGATCGACAGCAGTTGCGCACTGTCCCATGCGTGACGGTTCCAGAAGTCCGGAATGGTGTCAGGGCCGACGAGGTTCATCACCTCGTTCATCTCCGTCAGCATCTCGAGGAAGATGTTCATATCCTCGATGTTTTGTTCGCTTGCACCGGTCTTGGCGCGGAAGTCTGCGATAGCTTCAGACATAGATACTCCGGTGTCGCGATCAGGCGACGACAGTAGCCAGATCGGTCTCGACCGATTTGATCTTTTTCACGTGAGCCAGAAGCGCCGTCAGAGCACCCGGCGTCATGCCTTCGATGCGGCCTGCTTGGCCCAGTGTCATCGGACGCACCATCGACAGCTTTTCACGCACTTCGTTCGACAGCGCGCCAATGGCCGAATAGTCGAGGTCCGAAGGAAGGCTCAGCCCCTCCTCGCGACGTAGCGCCTCGGCATCCTGAGCCTGACGGTCAAGGTAGCCCGCATAGACGGCATCAATCTCGATTTGCTCACGTACAGATGCGGACCAGTTCGCGATTTCAGGCTTCACGCCAACGAAGTGATCAAGCGTAACTGTTGGGAAAGAAAGCAAATCTCGGATCGAGCGACGCTGGCCGTCAGCATTCACCTGAATGCCCAGCTCTCCCGCTTCCTTCGGCGTGAAGCGTGTTTCACGTGAAACAATGTTAGCCGAGTATAACTGGTCTGCCTTCTCAAGCCATACTTTCTCGCGCTCCGAACCGACGACTCCAGACTTAATTCCAAGCGGAGTGAGGCGGATATCGGCATTGTCCGCACGAAGAGTGAGACGGTATTCGGCGCGGCTGGTGAACATACGATAGGGTTCGGTGACACCGCGCGTCACCAGATCGTCGATCATCACGCCGATATAGGCTTCGTCACGACCAAAGATGATCGGGTCATTGCCCGCCGCCTGACGTGCCGCATTAAGGCCAGCGATCAGGCCCTGCGCTCCCGCCTCTTCATAGCCGGTCGTGCCGTTGATCTGGCCGGCCAGATAAAGACCCGGGCGCTTCTTCACCTCTAGTGCCGGCGTCAGCTCACGCGGATCAACGTAGTCATATTCAATGGCATAGCCGAAGCGGAACACTTCGACATTCTCTAGACCCGGCATGGTGCGCAGGAAGGCCATCTGAGTGGCGTCCGACACCGACGTCGAAATGCCGTTCGGATAGACCGTCGGATCGTCCAAACCTTCCGGTTCGAGGAAGACCTGGTGGCTAGTCTTGTCAGCGAAGCGAACAACCTTGTCTTCAATCGACGGGCAGTAACGCGGGCCGCGGCCCGACAGGCGACCACCATAGACAGCGCTCTCGCCAAGGTTCTCGGCGATGATGCGGTGGGTCTCTTCAGTCGTATGGGTCACGCCACAAGAGATTTGCGGCACGGTGATCTTGTCAGTCAGGAAGCTGAACGGAACAGGCTCGTCATCGGCGGCCTGCATTTCCAATTGGTCCCAAGCGATGGTGCGACCATCCAGGCGCGCAGGTGTACCCGTCTTCAGGCGCCCCATCATCAGATCGGCAGCATGCAGATCGCCTGCAAGACCCGTCGAGGGATCCTCGCCATAGCGGCCAGCCGGAATACGCAGGTCACCACGATGGATCACGCCATTCAGGAAGGTGCCGGTCGTCAGCACAACCGCCCCTGCCCTGATGGTTTCGCCCGACGCGGTCGTGACGCCAACGACGCGGTCACCTTCAAGGATCAGACCTTCGGCCGTTCCTGCCATTTGGGTCAGGTTCGGGTAATCAGCCAGTTCGCGCTGCATCGCCTCGCGGTAAAGCTTACGGTCAATCTGGCTACGCGGGCCACGTACGGCCGCGCCTTTGGAGCGGTTCAGCAGACGGAACTGGATACCCGAAACGTCACCCAGACGCCCCATCACACCATCAAGCGCATCAATTTCGCGCACGAGGTGGCCCTTGCCCAAGCCGCCAATGGCAGGGTTACAGCTCATCTCGCCGATGGTTTCGAGCTTCTGGCTAAGCAGCAGGGTGCGCGCACCAAACCGCGCAGATGCCGTCGCGGCTTCGCAACCGGCGTGGCCGCCGCCAATGACAACAACGTCGAAGGTGTGATCCGGGGTAAAACTCATCCGGTTCACATAGTGCATCCCGACCAAAATCTCCATGGCGGGAGCATCACGGTTTCACGTGAAACGACTATTTGCCAATACAGAACGACGAGAAGACCTCGCCCAGAATGTCCTCGACGCCGATCGCCCCCGTCACACGAGACAGCGCATCGGCTGCGCGACGAAGGTCATCGCCAGCCATTTCGGGTGCGATATCAAGTGCTCGACGGCCCGCTTCTACGGCAGAGAGCGCCTCAACCAGACGGCGGCGGTGACGCTCGCGTGTCACAGCGGGGAAGTCTGCGCCGGACAGATCGCGGGCAAGACGTGCCGAAATCCACTCGTTCAGCTCGACAAGCCCCTGCCCCGTGGCGGTGCTGAGTGTCAGGTGGGCCATGCCCTCGACAGGTGCCAAGGCACCTAGGTCTGCTTTGTTCAGAACCTGAAGATCGTCCGGCTTGGCAAAGGCTTTGGCTGGATCATCGGCATGGGTCTCAGACGGCGAGCGAACCCAGATGCGCAGATCGGCATTTTCAGCGCGGGCACGCGCGCGGCGGATGCCTTCGGCCTCAACCACATCGTCGCTGTCACGCAAACCAGCCGTATCTGACAGGGTGACCGCATAGCCGCCGATCATAATGTCAGCGTCCAGAATATCGCGCGTGGTGCCTGCGATCGGCGTGACAATCGCCGCCTCGCGAGAGGTCAGGGCGTTGAACAGAGACGACTTGCCCGCATTGGTCTCCCCGATCAGCACAATGCGGTAGCCCTCGCGGACGCGGCGGCCACGGTCGGAATCTGCCAGTGCAGCATTCAGATCCGCAATCAGCTGATCCAGAACCGGACCCGCCGTACGCGACAGATTGTCCGGCACTTCCTCATCCGGAAAATCGATTTCGGCCTCGACCAGAGACAGTGCTTTTAGAAGATCGCGACGGAAGCCGGTGTAAGTCTCGGACAATGCACCATCGAGCTGGCCCAGTGCCTGAGCCTTTTGCGCTTCTGTTTCGGCATCGATCAAATCAGCGACGGCCTCGGCCTGAGCCAGGTCCATGCGCCCATTTTGGAAGGCGCGGCGGGTAAACTCCCCTGCCTCGGCCGGACGCAAACCATTGGCGATAAGCGCGACGCTGGCGGCCTCGATCACGGCGCAGCCACCGTGCAAATGAAGCTCTGCGCTGTCCTCGCCCGTATAGGAGTTCGGACCCACAAAACGCAGGATCAGCGCCTGATCCACAAGTTTGCCGTCGTGGGAGATATTGCGGACCGAAGCCATGCGGGGCTTTACGCCCCCTGCCCCGATGCGCTCCAGAACGTTTGCGGTGTCCGGTCCAGAGATACGGATAATCGCCACCGCCCCGCGGCCCGGAGGTGTCGCGAGGGCAAAAATCGTGTCGGTCATGGGCTTGGCCTCAGCCTTTGGTCTGACCCGATACGGCCGCTTCCATCAGGCGGCGGAACTGGTCCTGAGCCTGAACGCCGAAAGACGTCCAGGACTTCATCAGTTCTTCGGGCTGCATGGCGGTCATGTTTTCCGCCATACGCTTTTGCATTTCTTGAACAAGTTGCTCGTTCAACGGAGCCACATCCGGCAGACCCATGAAGGCACGGGCTTCTGCAGGAGTGCAATCAATCTCGACATTGATCTTCATCGCACGGGCTCCATTGTTTCACGTGAAACACCACGGGTATGCCTTGGTGTTACTGCTAAGCTTGTTAGGTGTTCATCGACTGGAAGAAGTCGCCGTTGTTCTTCGACTGGCGCAGCTTGTCGAGCAGGAACTCGATCGCATCCTGCGGACCCATCGGGTTGAGGATACGGCGCAGGACGTAGGTCTTGGCCAGCTGATCCTTCGGCGTGATGAGGTCTTCCTTACGGGTACCCGACTTGAGCACGTCGATGGCAGGGAAGATGCGCTTGTCAGCGACCTTACGGTCCAGAACGATTTCAGAGTTACCGGTGCCCTTGAACTCTTCGAAGATCACTTCGTCCATGCGCGAGCCGGTGTCGATCAGGGCGGTGGCGATGATGGTCAGCGAACCACCCTGCTCCACGTTACGGGCAGCACCGAAGAAGCGCTTCGGACGTTGCAGGGCGTTGGCGTCCACACCACCGGTCAGGACCTTGCCCGACGAAGGCACAGTCGCGTTATAGGCGCGGCCCAGACGGGTGATCGAGTCCAGCAGGATCACAACGTCCTTCTTGTGCTCGACCAGACGCTTGGCCTTTTCGATGACCATTTCAGCCACAGCGACGTGACGCGATGCTGGCTCGTCGAAGGTCGAGGCCACAACCTCGCCCTTCACGGTGCGCTGCATGTCGGTCACTTCTTCCGGACGTTCGTCGATCAGCAGAACGATCAGGAAGACTTCAGGATGGTTCTTTTCAATCGACTTGGCGATGTTCTGCAGCATCACCGTCTTACCGACGCGCGGCGGTGCCACGATCAGGCAGCGCTGGCCCTTGCCCAGCGGCGCGACGATGTCGATCACACGGCCCGAGCGGTCTTTCAGCGTCGGGTCCTGGATTTCCATGTGCAGACGCTCTTCCGGATAGAGCGGCGTCAGGTTGTCGAACAGGACCTTGGTCTTGACCGTTTCAGGGTCTTCGAAATTGATCGTGTCGACCTTGAGCAGTGCAAAGTAACGCTCGCCCTCGCGCGGACCACGCACGGCGCCGTGCACCGTGTCGCCCGAGCGCAGACCGAAGCGGCGGATCTGCGACGGCGAGACATAGATGTCGTCAGGACCCGGCAGATAGTTGGCATCCGGGCTACGCAGGAAGCCGAAACCGTCAGACAGGATTTCGAGCACGCCCGATGCGATGATCTCGACTTCTTCGTCAGCAAGGGTCTTCAGGATCGCAAACAGCAGGTCCTGCTTACGCAGGTTGCCGGCGTTCTCGATGTCGAGACCTTCAGCGAAGGCGACCAGTTCTTCCGGCGTTTTTTCGTTCAGCTCTTGCAGAGTGATGCGGCCGTTCGGGACGATCGGCTCACCGTCATCGTCCTCGTCTTCCTCGGCAGAGGTGTCGATGCCGCTGTAATCGTTCTGGATCACTTCTTCTTCGGCAGGCTGTTCAGCCTCAACCGGAGCCGCCTTGGAACCACCCAGAGTCAGGGTGCGGCGCGGGCGATCAGCGACAGTTTCCTGTGCGATTTCAGTGACTTCGTTTTCAGGCGTATCGGACATGATGCGGGCTCGTGCTCACGCCACGCGCAGTAAACCGGCGTAGGGCGATAAATCTCGGCAATAGGTGGCCAGAAAGGCCGAAGGGAAGATGACGAAGTCCCGCAGGTCCTAACCGGCAGGCGTCACCGAAAGATAGGCACCGCACAGCCTAGTCCGGCCCCACGGTTCATCTGTAGCGAAACCACGGATGGATGGCGCCGGTCAAGAGGCGGCACCATCACATTCGGCTGGGCCGCTTTAAGCGCCCCACTCCAAGGTGACCGACAGCACCATGACGATGGCAATCAGGAACGGGATCTCATTGCTCATACGCCAGAACTTGCCCGTGCGGGTCGAGGTGCCATTGGCGATCTTCTTGCGGCTGGCTGCCAGGAAACCATGCCAGCCCAGAAGGGCGAACACGCCCAGCAGCTTAACCATCATCCAAGGCTGATGGGCAAAGGACCAGTCCTCGCCATTGCCCGAGCGCAGCCAGAACAGCCAGATGCCAAGGCCCAGAGACAGGATCATCGCCGGATTGATGATGATGCGCAGCAGACGCGTCTGCCACTGACGCAGCAATCCCTGCATTTCCGAACGCAACGGCTCGGATTTCTCATTCTGTTCAGCATCATAGGCATAGAGGCGCGGTAGATAGAGCATGCCGCTCATCCACGCGATTACCGCCAGAATATGCAGGCCGCGGGCCAGATCATAAGCGCTCATCAGTCTATGCCTTTAGCTTCAGGGCCTTTGCTTCAGGCCACGTGGGCCGAAGCATTTACCGAGGATATCTCAAGCTTTGCAAAACGGTTGTCACAAGCGCAACTGCCATTTCCGCAACGTGGACCTTGTGTCCCGCTCAAAACCTTGGTGGTCTCGTCCGCGAGGGCGGCAATGAAGTTCGGATCGATGCCGACGGCAGGGGCCCTGAGATACGGGCTGCAACCGACCTCATGGGCCAGTTCGCCATATTCGATATCCAGTTCGACGAGGGTTTCGATGTGCTCCGACACAAAAGCAATCGGAACGATCACTGCGCCCACGCCATCCTCGGCAGCCTTTTTGATCGCGTCTGGCGTTGCCGGACCCAGCCATTCCAGCGGGCCGACCTTGGACTGGTAGCAGATACCCCAATCCTTCAGCCCCAGCTTCTCGACCACCGCCGCAACGGTTGCCTCGACCTGAGCCTGATAGGGGTCGCCCTGTTTGACCAGTTTGGACGGAATGCCGTGGGCCGAGAACAGCACACGTACCGGCTTGCCTTCGGCCTTGGCCATGGCGTCACGGATCACACGGGCCTGAGCCTCGATAAAGCCACCAGCCTGCGGATAGCAGCAGACAACGTTCTCGCGGCCCGTGCCCTTGTACAACTTGCGCCAGAGCTTGAGTGAAGACGCCGTCGTGGTGGTCGAATATTGCGGATAAAGCGGCAGGAACACCACCTCGTCCGGACGGAAGGCCTCGACCGCCTTCGCCGTCTCTCCGGTCAGCGGGTGCCAGTAGCGCATGGCGATGAAGACACGTGTCTCATCATTCGGAAGCTGGCTGTTCAGCAACAACTCCAGAGCTTCAGCCTGTTTGCGCGTTTCCGGCAGCAGCGGCGAGCCACCACCCATCAGCGCATAGTTTTCCTGAGCCGATTTCTCGCGACGCGAAGAGATCAGCTTGGCCAAAGGCGTGCGGAAAATCGTCGGCAATCCGATGATCGCCGGATCATTGAACAGGTTGAAAAGGAACGGCTTTACGCTTTGCGGCCCGTCTGGACCGCCCAGATTGGCCAGCACCACCGCAATACGGCGGCCTGACCCCGATTTCAGTGGTGTGACCGACATGGGTTCACTGCGCTCCTATACGCTCGAGTACCTGTTCGACGTGGGCAATCGGCACATCCGGCGTAATGCCGTGGCCGAGGTTGAAGACCCACGGGCCCTGCCCCCAGGCTTCCATCAGTTGATCGACGCGACGATCCAGTTGCTCACCACCCACACGCAGCAGCATCGGATCGAGGGCGCCTTGAATGGGTTTGATCTTCTGGACGCGCTTGCCGACTTCCAGCGGACAGGCGGTATCCAGAGCCACTGCATCCACATCGCATTCAGCAGCATAGCGCTCGGCCAAGGCTGCCGAACCGCGAGGGAAACCCATCAAGGGAACAGTTACACCAAGCTCTCGCGCACGCGCGACTAGCTTTTGGTGGGGTTTAAGAACCAGCGTTTCGAACAGATCGTCCGGCAGACCTTCCGCCCAGCTCTCGAAGATTTTCAGGACCATGGCACCGGCGTCCTGCTGCATCTTCAGATAATGGGCGGTGCTTTCGACCAGAACATCCAGAACTGCCTCGACCTTCTTGGGGTCGGCATAGGCATAGGCCCGCGCCGCAGCGCGTTCACCCTTGCCGATCGTGCGAGCCTCGCCATCGAGCATATAGGTTGCCACCGTCCATGGGGCGCCCGCAAAGCCGATGAGCGTCTTGCTCGGATCCATCTGCTGACGAACGAGAGTAAGCGACTGGCCGACAGCCTTCAGAGCCTCGCCAGCCGAAGGGGCCAGCTCCGCCATCTGTTCAACCGAAGGCAGGGCCCCCAGACGCGGACCTTCGCCAGCTTCGAACCAGACCTTCTGGCCCAGAGCGCCCGGGATCAACAGGATATCGGCAAAAATGATCGCCGCATCAAAGCCGTAACGGCGCAGCGGCTGCATCGTCGCCTCGGCCGCCATC
>JAEZHG010000177.1 GCA_023436945.1 Pseudomonadota bacterium
ACCATCATCTATTCGGCGCACTGGGACCACGTGGGCGTGAACCACAATGCTCCGGGCGAGGACAAGATTTTCAACGGCGCGTGGGATAACGCCTCGGGCACCGTCGGCGTTGTCGAGATGGCGCGCCAGTTTGCCAAGAACGGTCCGGCCAAGCGTTCGGTGGGGTTCCTACATGTGACGGCAGAGGAAATGGGCCTGTTGGGTTCCTATGCCTATGCCGCCGACCCGATCTATCCGCTGGAAACGACGGTTGCGAACATCAACATCGACATGTTGCCGATCACGGGCCCGACCAAGGACCTGCCGATCTTCGGCAAGGGCCAGAACTCGCTGGAAGATGATCTGTCGGCACTGGCCGCGACCCAAGGCCGCTATGTCAGCGACGACGGCCAGCCGCAGCAGGGCTTCTATTACCGTTCGGACCACTTCCCGTTCGCCCGCGCAGGTGTTCCGGCGCTGATGCCGTGGCACGGTGTGGACTGGGTTGATGGTGGCCGCGAGGTCGGTCAAAAGGCTTGGGACGAGAAGTTCCGCCGCGACTATCACCGCGCAAGCGATGAATGGTCCGAGGAACTGGACTTTACCTCGGCTGCCCAGAACCTGAACCTGCTCTATCGTCTGGGCCGTGATCTCGCCGAAGGCACCCGCTGGCCGACATGGAAGCCTCTGTCGGAGTTCGGCCAAGTCCGCGCCCGCTCGGCCAACAGCCGTCCGGCCAACTAACGCTCTCAAGCCGTTCGCCTCCGCAAGGCGAACGGTAGAGCACTAACGCTCTCAAGCAGTGAGCCTCCGCGAGGCGAACGATAGAGCAGCTAATGCTCTCAAGCAGTGAGCCTCCGCGAGGCGAACGATAGAGCCACTAAGAATGTATAAGCCCCTCCGTAGCTGCAATACGGAGGGGCTTTTTGCTGGCGGTGAGGTGAGGGGAGGAATCCCGCCAGCAAATGGTGCTAGCGGCGGGTTGCGTTCTCGATCAGAGCACGCCCCTGCTGGATGGCGGCGGCCTCGGTGACTTCGCCCTTCTGAATCTTGTCGGCCAGTTCCATCAGGGGCGCGCCGGTGACTGTTCCGGTCTCGGCCACTTCTTGAATACGGATGCCGCCGTCGCGGGCGATCACCTCGTCCCATTTGGCGCGGATGGCGGCCCAATAGGTCTTGGTCGCGGCCCAATACTCATCACCCGGTGCCGGATTATAGGCGTCGGACAGATTGTAGGTGTTGACCACATCTTCCTGAACAATGGCGACAGGCGCGCCGTTACGGCCCGACATTTTCACATTGTCCTGAAGGTGGACCCAGCCCTCTGGCTTCAACACATGGCGGTTGGTGCCCAGATATCGGTCATAGACAGGGTTGCGAACCGCATCGCGGCGGGCGAGTGGCCGCCACGTTTCGTTGGACGTCCATGCCGTCAGGTTGTTGTCATAGGTCCAGTGACCCACGCCGCCATAACGGGGCGAGTCATCGGTCTGCCAGACGGTTTGCGACCAGGCGCCTGCACGGTCCTCGGCAGACACGGGCGTCAGCGTCCACTGGTTCGGTCCAGCATAGGTCAGGACCGATTGCGGCTGATAAACCCAGTCCTGACGCCAGTGCTTGATCACCATGGTCTGGCCGCCGTGGGTCATGACCAGGATATGTTGCAGACTGATCTTGTCACCTTGATCATAGACGACGCGGACGATCTCTGAGCCGCCCGACAGCTTCTCTTCCAGCGGCTCGTAACCGGACTGGAAGCTGACGTTCTCGCGCATATCAAAGCGCACGCGATACTGGCCCGCCTGCGCCAGAATGGCCTGACGGTCACGCTCGAAGCTGTTGGCGGGGGCGAGCGCGGGGGCGGAAACCTGAGCCATGGCAACCGTGCCGGTCGCTCCGGTCAGTAGGGCAGCGGCGATAGAGATGGCGCGCATAGTGTTGTGAGTGTTCATGCTGCGAAGCTTCAGTAGCGAAGGTTGATCGAGACGCCGAAGTTGCGGCCCGGTTGGGTAAAGGCACCAAGATTGGCGGGGGCTGTCGGGTTGCTTGCGGTGCCGCCACGGTTCAGGCCGCGCACGTCGCTCCACCACGCATAGGTTTCGTCAAACACATTTAAGACGCCTGCACGAAGGGTGGCGCGTTCGGTCACGTTCCAGAAGGCCGTCAGGTCCAGCAGGGTGAAATCCTCACCGCTCCAGCAGTTTCCACCGCCGCATCCGGCCTTATCCTTCTTGTCAGACCATGTAACGGTGGCCGAAGTGCCCCAGACGCCCGATGGCGCGCGATAGTTCAGACCACCGACAAGTTTGATCGGGTCGATGGTGGTCAGCTTGCCGCGCTGGCCCTCGGTTTCTTGATCGCCGTCTGCGAAGGAGGCGGCGATGATGGCTGAGAAGCCGTTGTCCCAATGGATGTCACCACGGGCTTCCAGACCCCAGATGTCCACCTCGGTCAGGTTCACATACTGATAGATCAGCGGATCAGCACCGGGGCGGCCCGTGCCGCGCACAACGACCTGATTGATGAAGTCGTCATAGTGGGTCTTGAACGCAGTCGCGGACAGCGACAGCGAGCCACCGAAGGCCTCGACATTGCGGAAGCGCATCCCGCCCTCGAAGCTTTCGCTTGTCTCGGGCTTCAGGTCGGGGTTCGGAATGGACTCATAGCCAAACACGGGGTTGACGAAGAAGTTGTTCACCTGCATCGGCGAGGGGGCTTTGAAGCCCTGGGCATAGTTGGCGAACAGGCCGAAATGGTCGTTGGCCCAGAAGATCGCGCCGATCTTGGGCGACAGATTGCTGTCGCTCTGACCCTTGGTTTCCGCGTGGAACAGGGCGTCCTTCTTGGGGCTTAGCTCGTACCAGTCATAGCGCAGGGCGGGGATGATGCTGAGGCGACCATCCAACAGTTCGATCTCGTCCTGAACAAACAAGCCCGCGATTTGATAGTCGGTGATGGGGAAGGGACGCGCTGGGAAGGGTTCACCCACAGGCGGGACGGTGCCATCACGAATGCCTTCCTGTGTGGTCTTGGACCAGTCGCCGCCCAGCGTCAGGCGGTGAACGAGCGATCCGGTGCTGAAACGCTTGCTGGCTTGGCCAGAGAGGCCCCAAAGGCGGTTGTCGAAGGTGACGTCGCGGGTGCGGTCAACGGCGGGCGTGCGGTCTTCATAGGTGAACTGGCGAGTGGTGGAATCCTGCCAGAAGACGGCCATAGAACCATCGTCAAAGCCCATCAGGTCGCTGAAGCGCCAGTCTAGGCTGATACGGTCGCGCTGGTTATCGTCCTGAGCCGACAAGCCGATGACGGTTGGCGAATAGCTGCTGAGAGCCTCGCCCTTCATCTTCATGTCGAAGTGGTCATAGGTCAGGCGAAGGCTGTTGTTGGCGTTGATCTCCCACAGCAGCTTGCCCAGCACGGCATTGGAGGCGAAGTCCTGCGGGTTGGGTTGCGTGCGGCTGGCACCGGTGCCACCCGTCTCGCCCTTGTTCTCGGTTTCCTGAGCATCGCGGCGGGTATAGGCGATCAGGCCAGACAGACTGCCGCGAAGACCTGCTAGGGCGACGCCTTCGGTCCAGCCCTCATCTGCGGAACTATAGCCGACGCGGGCGCGGGCACCGAAGTTCCGGTCATCGGCGATGAAATCGACGGGGTCTTTCGAGGTGAAGCTGACGGCACCTGCGATACCATCCGAGCCATAGAGGGCCGAGGCGGGGCCGCGCAGGATCTCGACCGACTTGATCAGGTCGAGATCGTTATAGCCCCCGCGCCCGACGTTCTGGGCACCAAAGGCAAAGCCGTCAGGGATGCGCACGCCATCCTGCACGATCAGCACACGGTTGCCGCCCATGCCACGGATAGTGAAGCCCGAGTTGCCGTCACGGCCAGCGCCTGACAGGGCGGCAGAGAAGCGGGCGGGGCTGGTCGGGACGCTGACACCCGGCTCGAAGCGGATCAGGTCCTTGAAGTCGGTGGTGAGGCTGTTCTCGATCTCTTCTGCGGTGATCACGCTGACGGTCGCGGGGACGGTGTCAACTGTGCGTTCTGTGCGGGTGCCGACTACGGTGATGGGCGAGAGCACGATAGGCTGGTCGAGGTCGATGACCTCTGCAGACAGAACGGGCGTAGCGACGGCCATCTGGGCTACAGAAGCCGCCGACAGCAGTAGGGGAGATCGCATCGAGATTGCCTTGTTACGGAAGATGCGATGTAATTACTGATAATGATTATTAGAATCAACTGCAATTAAATTGTGGGTATGCGAAACAATAAAAACCCCGCCCTTTCGAGAGGGCGGGGTTGGGGAGTGGCCAGGATTTGAGGCGGATCAGACGGCGGCGAGTGCCTGTTCCAGATCGGCGATCAGGTCGTCGATATGTTCGATACCGACCGACAGGCGCACCGTGTCCTCGGTCACGCCTGCGCGCTTTAGTTCTTCTGGGGAGAGTTGGCGGTGGGTGGTCGAGGCGGGGTGGCAGACCAACGACTTGGCATCGCCGATGTTCACAAGGCGTGTGAAAAGTTTCACTGCGTCCTGGAAACGGGCACCAGCCTCGCGGCCCCCTTTCACGCCGAAGGTCAGCAGGCCCGACGCCTTGCCGCCGAAATATTTCTGGATCAGGCCGTGGGAGGGGTGCTCTTCCAGACCGGCATAGTTCACCCATTCCACCTTGGGGTGGGCCTTAAGCCATTTGGCGATGGCAGTGGCGTTCTCGACGTGGCGGTCCATGCGTAGCGCCAGCGTCTCAAGCCCTTGCAGGATCAGGAAGCTGTTGAACGGCGAGATGGCCGCGCCGGTGTTACGCAGCAGGACGGTGCGGACCCGGCCGATGAAGGCCGCTGGACCCAGTGCCTCGGTATAGACGACGCCGTGATAGCTGACTTCCGGCTCGTTCAGGCGGCGGAAGCGGGCCTTGTGCTCGGCCCACGGGAAGTTGCCGCTGTCCACGATGGCCCCGCCGATGGAGGTGCCGTGGCCGCCTATGTATTTGGTCAGTGAGTGGATGACGATATCCGCGCCATGCTCGATCGGGCGGGTCAGATAGGGCGTCGGCACGGTGTTGTCGACGATCAGAGGCAGGCCCGCCGCGTGGGCGGCATCGGCCAGTGCTTTGAAGTCCACCACATTGCCCAGGGGATTGCCGATGGATTCGCAGAAGACGGCCTTGGTGCGGTCATCGGTGTTGGCGGCGACGGCAGCGACGTCATCGGCGTCGATGAAGCGCACCTCGATGCCGTACTGGGGCAGGGTGTGGGCGAACAGGTTGTAGGTGCCGCCGTAAAGCGTGCTGGTGGCGATGATGTTGTCGCCGGCCTCGGCGATGGTCAGGATGGCATAGGTAATGGCCGCTTGGCCCGAGGCCACCGTCAGCGCCGCAATGCCGCCCTCTAGTGCCGCAATGCGCTGTTCCAGCACATCCGACGTCGGGTTCATGATGCGGGTATAGATGTTGCCCGCCACCTTCAGGTCGAACAGGTCGGCCCCGTGCTGGGTGTCGTCAAAGGCGTAGCTGGTGGTTTGATAGATCGGCACCGCGACGGACTTGGTCGTCGGGTCTGGCGAATATCCGGCGTGCAGCGCCAGAGTGTCGAACTTCAAGGACAAATGGACCTCCCCATTTAGGATCAGGCCCATAAACTAACAGGGCCGCCCATCGGGCGACCCTGCAGAAAGTCTTATCCGTTGTTCAGATAAACTAAAGCTCGAAGAACCTTAGTTGTTGAACAGGAAGTGCATCACGTCGCCGTCCTTGACGACATAGGCCTTGCCTTCGGCGCGCATCTTGCCCGCTTCCTTGGCACCCGCTTCGCCCTTGTAGGCGATGTAGTCGTCGAAGCCGATGGTTTCGCCGCGGATGAAGCCCTTTTCAAAGTCGGTGTGGATCACGCCAGCGGCTTGCGGGGCGGTGGCACCGACCGGAATGGTCCATGCGCGCGCTTCCTTCGGACCCACGGTGAAGTAGGTCTGCAGGCCCAGCAGCTTGTAGGCTTCGCGGATCAGGCGGTTCAGGCCCGGTTCTTCAAGGCCGAGGGTCTCAAGGAACTCAGCCGATTCCTCGTCGTCCAGCACGGCGATTTCGGATTCGATCTGGGCCGAGATAACCACCGAGTTGGCGTTGTCGGCCGCGGCGCGCTTGGCGACCAGATCCGACAGCTCGTTGCCCTTGTCCGCCGAGGCTTCCTCGACGTTGGCGACGTACAGGGCCGGAAGGGCGGTCAGCAGTTGCAGCATGTCCCAGGCCTTGCGGTCTTCCTTGGACACGTCGGCCAGACGGGCAGGCTTGCCGTCACGCAGCTTCTCGAGTGCCATGTCGATCAGCTTGAGGTTCAGCTGGGATTCCTTGTCGCCACCCTTGGCGCGCTTCTCGACCTGAACGCGGCGGCGCTCGAGGCTTTCGAGGTCGGCCAGCATCAGTTCGGTCTCGATGATTTCGAGGTCCGAGATCGGGTCGATGCGGTTTTCGACGTGGGTGATGTCGTCATCGACGAAGCAGCGGGCGACGAAGGCGATGGCGTCGCAGTCGCGGATGTTGGCGAGGAACTGGTTGCCCAGACCTTCACCCTTGGATGCGCCACGCACCAGACCGGCCACGTCCACGAAGGTGATGCGGGCCGGAATGATTTCCTTCGAACCGGCGATTTCAGCCAGCTGGTTCAGGCGGGGTTCCGGCACGGCCACGTCGCCGGTGTTCGGCTCGATGGTGCAGAACGGATAGTTTGCAGCTTGCGCCGCTGCCGTCTTGGTCAGGGCGTTGAACAGGGCGGACTTGCCAACGTTGGGCAGGCCGACGATCGCGACTTTAAGGGCCATGGTATTCCTCGTGAGCGCGTGCCTTTAGCCGTTCCAAGCCGATTTGTCAGTCTCGCGCGATATGTTGGCCCTCTATATGCGGAAAAGGGCGGCCTTTCGACCGCCCTTTGAAGATTATTCCTCGCTATCGACGACAGGCGGGTTGTGGATTTGCGCCTCGACCGCGACGGCGGGGGCATTCTTGAAGTTAAGGGTGAAGGCGGCGGTCTGGCCTGCGACCAGCGGCGCCTTCAGACCCATCAGCATGATGTGGTTGCCGCCGGGCTTCAGCTCGGTCGGCGTATCAGCCGGAAGCGGAAGGCCGTCTTCGAGATGGGCCATCTTCATCATGCCGTCTTCGTGCTTCATCTCGTGGACTTGCGGCATGTCGGCAAGGTCGGTCGTCAGGCCCGTCAGCACATCGTCGGTCGAGGCAGTCAGCGTGACATAGCAGCCCGCGACCTTGGCACCGTTCGGCGTCGGGCGGCACCATGCGTTCTCGACCTTGACGGTCGCGGCGACGGGGGCTTCGGTCTTTTGCGCCGGAGCTTCGGTTTGCTGGCCACAGGCAGCCAGCGTCAGGGCGGCAGCCGATGCGAGGATAAGTTGGAACTTCATAGGGATGGGTCCTTAGAGGTTTACTGAAACGGATGATCCGGCACGGACGCGGCTGAGGATCAGCCTGTCGACCAGAAGCGCGACCAGCAGACTTGCGCCGGTCAGAGGATAGAGGATTGCCAGAGGCAAGACGATAGCCAGCACAGGCCCATAGGATACGGGCGGCTTGACCGGAGGCGCACCAAGGCGGGGCGGCGACAGGCGCGGCGGGCGACGCTTCCACCACATGACCACGCCACTGATCGACAGTGCCCATACGCCGATACAGCCGATCAGCATCAGGATGCGGTTGGTCCAGCCATACTGCATGCCCTGATGGACCGTGATGCCCCATTCCATGCCCTTGGCCATGATGCCGAAGTCGCCATAGCTGACGTCGGCCTTCACCGCGCCGTTGGAGGCGTCGATGTAGAGGATGCGGGTGTCCTCGACCTTTTGCGGCTGGGTCGAGGCAGTCCAGCTGTTGTGGCTGTCAGAGGGAATGTTGACGAGAGCGGGAAGGGGAAGGTCTCGAGCCTTGAGGGTGGTTACGACATTGGACAGCGAAGGCACGGCCATGTGCTGGCTGTGGTCTTCGTCCATGGCGAGTACGGTGTGTTCCATGGTCCAGCCCTGACCCTCGGGGGCGTGATGGGCCTCTGGCTTGGTCCACGACTGACTGGTGGGCGCAGGTGGGCGGCCAAGGCCCGTATCGCGCATAAAACCCATGAACCCGTCGCCCCAGACAGCAGACCACGGCATGCCTGTGACTGCCAGAAAGATGATCACACCCGCCGTATAAAATCCTGTCAGGGCGTGCAGGTCGCGCCAGAAAGGGCGGCGGCGCGTGTCGGTCTCGCGTGGGACCAATACGGCCCCCTGACGCTTGCGGGGCCACCAGAGGTAAAGGCCCGTCGCACACAGGATGATCGCCCATCCGGCCGCGATCTCGACAAGGATATTGAGCGCCGTTCCCGCCTTGCCGCCAAACAGGCTGAGGGAATGGAGCTTGCGGATGGTTTCGGTCACGCCGCCATAGGCGGTGATACCTGTGACCTCGGCGGTATAGGGGTTCACAAAGACGGTCAGACGTTCGCTATCGGGACGATCGACGCGCAGTCGAACCGCCTCGGTTTCAGAGGCAGGGATCAGCACATTGGCCGTGCGCCCGCCAGCGGCCATGGCGGCGGCAGCGGACCAGTCATCGGGCGTAGACCGTTGCTGGCTGACGGGGACGTGCAGCATCTGTCGATAGACGGCGCGGTCTATCTCGTCCTTGAACAGATAGAGCCCGCCTGTGAGCGTCAGCAGCAGCAGGAAGGGCATGACGAAGACACCGGCATAGAAATGCCATCGCCAAACGGTGCGATAGGCACCGGACAGCGGAGGCGATGCCCCTGCTGTAGGTTTTGAAGACATGGGAAATCAGTCCTGAAATCGGAGGTTCAGGCGCGTTTCAGCGCCCGTTTTCACGGATTTCAGGCGTGGGGTGGTGCAGTCGAAGGTGGCCGCGGTGGACCACGTGCGGGCGGCAGTTCAAGCAGCTTGAGCGGGGTAAACCGGTCGCTGTCGGTTAGACGGTTGACAGGCGCGGGAACAGGCGCGGAGGGCTCGGGCAGGGCGGCGCCCAGTGGCATGACACAGGCAGCGCATTTGGCCCCTATCTCCTGCTTGATCGGCCCGTCAAAGCCACCCGTATGGATAGTCTGGAGGCCTTCGGTCGAGCAGATGACAATCGCTTGGCCTGGCTTGGATGCCGCCATGGCGGCAAAGGGCATCAGCGAGCCGATGACAATGGCAAACACCGCCGCCAGGAATGCCAGCGAGCGTGTGGTCGACCAGTTATCGGCTTGGCACCTGTTCACGGGCTTTGTGTAGATCACGGGTCTTTCGAAGGGAATGGCACAAACGGCCACACCTCGACACATCCGGTTTCGTGTGACAGCGTGACCCTATCGAAACGGAGAACCCCCCATGCGTCGACTGCCTGTTTCACTCGGACTTCTGGCAACCACGGCCCTTTGCGCGGCGGTTTCCGGATCGGCTCTGGCTCAACAGGTAGAAAGCGGCGCGGGACCGGATCGGTTAGCCCTGACCATCTATAACGAGAACATCGCGCTGGTTGAGGATGTTCGCAGCCTGAATATCAATGCTGGCCGGACAAGGCAGGAGTTCCCTGGGGTTTCGGCGGCCATTCGACCGGAGACCGTGACTCTGTCGGGGCGCGGCCTTTCGGTGGTCGAGCAGAACTTTGACTATGATCTTCTGACGCCCAGCAAGCTGATGGAAGGGGCGGTTGGCCGCGAGATCGGCCTGATCCGCACAAACCCCGGTAACGGCACCCAGACAAGTGAGCGCGCCCGCGTGCTGGCGGCCAATCAGGGTGTGGTGCTCCAGATCGGTAACCGTATCGAGGTGCTGCGTGACGATGGAGCGCCGACCCGTGTGGTGTTCGATGGTGTGCCGCCGAACCTACGCCCGCGCCCGACCTTGAGTGTGACGCTGGATGCCGAGGGCAGTCCAAGGCGCGATGTGACGCTGAACTATCTGACCGGCGGGCTTCAGTGGAAGGCCGACTATGTGGCGCGCTTTGACGAGGCGGGCGGAAAGCTGGACCTGACGGGATGGGTGACCATCACCAACAACTCCGGCTCGACCTTCGACAACGCCGTCACCCGCGTGGTGGCCGGAACTGTCAATGTGATCGGCAACAACAACCGCAACAGCGTCAGACGCGGCAGCGGCACCAACTCCGGTGCCAATGCAGACGGTGATGCCCATGTCTATCTGCTGCCGGATCGTGTGACGGTCGCCAATAACCAGACCAAACAGGTCGGTCTGCTGGATGCGGCCAATGTTCCGGCCAGCAAACGCTATGTGGCGCAGTATTACGGGTTCAGCAGCGAAGAGCAGGCGCGCGCCGCCGATGTGGGCATCGTGTTCCGCAGCGAACCGGCCCTGCCAGCGGGGGTAATGCGTGTTTACGTCGCCAGCGCCAACGGCGAGCCTCGCTTTATCGGTGAGGACCAGTTGAGCCATTCGCCTGCGGGGTCGGATCTGGTGATCTCGACGGGTAAGGCCTTTGATGTGACGGTGCAGTCTCGCGTGGTGGCCTCCGAGCGGGCAGGGTCGCTGGGCTTCAACCGTTATCGCACGCGCATCCAGATGGAATACCGCGTCCGTAACGCGACCGGAGAGGCCAAGACCGTCGAGGTCCGCCAGCGCACCTATGGCCGCGATACCGAACTGACTGACCAGAGCATCGCCGGTGAACTGGCCGATGCCTATACGGCGGTGTGGAAGGTGCCTGTTCCGGCCAATGGCGAGACGGTCCTGACGGCCACCATCACGACGGGCGGCTGATATGCGTCCTTTGTACGCCGTTCTGGCGTGCGCGGTGGCGCTTGGGCCGCTCATGGGCGCGGCCTTGCCCGCTATGGCTCAACAGGTCGTAGTCACGCCAGCAGAGGCTGTATCCGAGCGCCCCGAGGGCGTGACAGTGGTGGTCTATCGCGACCAGCCTGTCGATACGTCCCAACTCAGTCGTCGAACCGCCGACCAATGGCCCCCGCGTCAGAACGAGGGGCTGGCGCTTATCGTCGAGAAACGGGTCATTGATGTGCCCGCGGGCGAGGGCGTGGTGCGCTTCAAGGGTCTGGCGACAGGGATTATTCCGCACAGCGCCACGATCGAGGGGCTTCCCGCCGAGCTTCTGGAACAGAATGCCGACTATGACCTGATCTCGCCCCAGACGCTTTTGCAGGGCTCTGTAGGGAAGACGGTGAAGGTGGTGCGGACCAATCCCGCGAACGGTCAAGAAGTTCAGCAAACGGGCACGATCCGCTCGGGCCAGTCCGGCGTTGTTCTGGAAATCGACGGCCAGTTCGAAGCCTTGAGCTGTTCGGGCCTGACCGAGCGCGTGGTGTTCGAGACCGTGCCGGAAGGATTGGGTGCCTTGCCGACATTGTCGGTTAAGACCCGCGCCGAGCAGGCAGGTCGTTACGAGATCACGCTGGCCTATCTGGCGACGGGCCTGCAATGGTCGGCGGACTATGTTGCCCGCCTGTCCGATAATGGGCGCAGCCTCAATCTGGAGGGCTGGATCACTCTGGCCAACTGGGGCGGCACCACCTTTGCGGATGCGCCTGTGATTGTTGTGGCGGGGGATCTGTCACGCAATGACGACACGCGCCCTATTCAGGTGCAGTTGCCCAACAGCTACGTCGATTGCTGGCCCCAAGGCCGTACGCATGAGAACCTGTACCGCGAGTTCCGTCGTGAGTACGAGGGACCTCCGGTTATGGCAGGTTACCCTCAGGCACCTGCCCCTGCGATGATGATGCGCGAAGCGGTTGAAGAGATTGTCGTCACAGGCAGCCGTGTTAAGGCCAAGCAGGAGGATCTGGGCGACTACAAAGCCTATGTCCTG
>JAEZHG010000283.1 GCA_023436945.1 Pseudomonadota bacterium
TTTCTGGCTCTGGTCTCGAAGCTTCTGCCTGACCGGAAGGGGCTCAAAACCGCCGCCAGCCATGCCAAGAAACTCCAGCGTATCTGACAATAAAAAAGGCGGCTCGTGTGAGCCGCCTTCTTCGTAACCGGATTTAGCTACCCGACGGGTAGGGGGTGGTGACCCCCGTCGAGATCATGCCCGGCAGGGCCTCGCCCAGACCCATCAGCATGAACTGGATGGCAAGGGCGCACAGGATCAGGCCCAGCACGCGCACGATGATGGCCATGCCGACTTCACCCAGAATGCGGCTCAGCCAGCCGGTCATGGCGAAACAGATCATCGAGACAACACAGGCCGCGCCGATGGCGCCAACCGACCATGCGGTGCCGATGGGGCCGAGCTTGGCGGCTTCACCGGCGTTGATGATGACAGCCGAGATGGCACCCGGGCCGATCATCAGCGGGATGGCAAACGGCACGACCAGACGCTGGAAGCGGCGGCGCGCATAGCCACGCACGTCGTTCTTGTCATGGGCGGCATCGGGATCGGCAAACATGCTGAGGAAGTCGCCACGCGCCATGTCGAGGCCGAGGAACAGCAGCAGGATACCGCCCGCAATGCGGAACGCGGCCAGCGAAATGCCGAAGAACTGCAGCAGGCCCAGACCCGTGAACAGGAAGAACAGCAGGAATAGGAAGGCAAAGCCGCAGATGAAGAACGATACCGATGCGCGCTGTCGAAGGCTGGCACCTACGGTCGCCGCAGCAAAAATCGGCAGGTTGCCAATCGGATCCAGCAACGCAAACAGCGTCACGAAGAGATTGACACCCAATTCGGTCGCGTTCATCTCGTCTCTCACCGCAAACTTAGCTTGCCGCGCCAACCGCGACTTTAAACCACCGTATCGGGGTATATGCGCGCGCCTGCAACCCGCAGAGTGATTGATTATGCCAGAAGCCGCCGTCCGCGACGCTCCGAACCGTCCGTTTGATCCGCGTATAATCTGTGCGCTCGACGTGCCGACCACGGACGAGGCCCGCGCTCTGGTCGAGAAAATCGGCGATGCGGTGGGTTTCTATAAGGTCGGTCTGCAACTGTTTGCGTCTGACGGCATGTCGCTGGCCCGCGAACTGAAAGCCTCCGGCGCTCAGGTCTTCCTAGACTGGAAACTACACGACATCGGCGCGACCGTCGAAAAGGCAACGGCGGTTCTGGCCGAGGCAGGATGTGACCTGCTGACCGTCCACGCCCGCCCGCAGGTGATGGCCGCCGCCGCCCGCGCCGCCGAAGGTTCGGACCTCAAGGTTCTGGGGGTGACCGTCCTGACCAGCCTCAGCGAGGACGACCTCAAGGCCGATGACCACAGCCTGTCGGCGGCGGAACTGGTCGAGCACCGTGTGCGTCAGGCCATCGAGGCGGGCATCCACGGCGTCGTCTCCAGCCCTCATGAGGCTGCGGTGGTCAAGAAGATCGCCACCGAGGCGGGCAAGGCCGATTTCCTGATCGTGACCCCCGGTGTGCGCCCGACGGGTGCGGCACTCGACGACCAGACGCGCGTGGCCACCCCAGCCAGCGCCCTTCAGGCGGGCGCGACCCATCTGGTTATCGGTCGCCCGATCACGGCTGTGGCCGACCCACGCGCTGCGGCACAGGCCATCAGCGCAGAGATTGCTCTGGTCTAGGGCTCAGCCCCGCTCGCCGGGCTCTTGCTGGTAGGGGATTTCGGTCGATGAGACCGCACCCTGCTGCGGCACAGCGAAATAACCGCTGTCTGCCGGTTGCGGCAGGGCAGGGGCGGGCGCGTGTGGCGGCTGATGCGGATGGTGCGGACAGTTGGCCGCATCATGCCCGTTGTGGTCGTGGTGGGCATAGCCTTGAGGCGCAGGCTGCACTGCGGCCTGATGCTGAACGCCGCGCTGCCACGGGTAACGACCAAAGCCATCAACCACATAGCCAAACGGCATGGAGCGCGTCGGGCCTGAATAGGTGCTGTGGGTATAGGCCTGCTGGATGGGTTCGCCCGCTGGTGCGATCACGGCATGTGGCGGGTTGCCTGTGCCGCCATAGCCATATCCGTAGCCATAGGACTGGATGGCGCTATTGGCCGGTTGCCAGCCCGTGTCGGAGTACCACTGCTGAACGCGCGTCTGCACAGGCGTCGAGCCATAGGCCACGGGTCCGCGAGGCGGAGCGCTGGCCGCATTCTGGGCCAAGGCGGTCGAGGCCGCAAAACTGCCAAGCAGAATGGTAACGAGGGCGATCACGACAGGCTTCATGGCGCTACTCCGGTGCGGAAAGCGCCACCTTGAACCGATTATCGGCTGCGATCTGCCGTTTTCGCCTCTCAAGTGAAGGCCAAGGGAAAGTGAAGGGCAGGGGGTCAGAAGTCGACAGCGATGCCCTTTTTCTCCCAATCGCCGAAACGGGTCGGTTCGGGACCGCGCGGACCGCCGTGTTCGACCGCAGTTTCGGTTTTTGCAAACTCTACGGCGCGACGTTCTGCCGCTTCCAGCAAAGCTCGGCGTGCCACATCGCTCAGGGGACGCTCGCCGGTCGCGTGCGGTACATCCTCGTTAAAGCGTGGCTTTTCAGCCTCTTGGTGGTGATGGTCGTGGTCGCCGTGGCCGCAGCCGCAGGAGGGGGTGGGATGTTCGGTCACAGGGTTACCGTCTTGAGAGCAAGCATTTAGAAGCCCAAATAGGGGATATGGCGCGATCTGCCACCCTCTGAAACGTCGCAAACGCAATGAATCATCTGAAGACCTTCATGCTGCTGGCCGCAATGACGGCCCTGTTCATGGGCATCGGCTATCTGGTCGGTGGCGCGGGCGGTATGGCCATCGCCTTCGTGATGGCAGCTGGCATGAACCTGTTCAGCTACTGGAACGCCGACAAGATCGTGCTGAAGATGTACAAGGCCGAGGTGGTGGACGAAACCCATCCCAACGCCGTGGTGCGGGCCTATGTGGCTGACACCAAACAGATGGCGCTGGCGGCGGGTATGCCACTGCCCAAGATCACCATCATTCCGAACAACCAGCCGAACGCCTTTGCGACGGGCCGTAACCCCGAGAACGCGGCGGTGGCGGCAACGACGGGCCTGCTCGACATGCTGACCCGCGCCGAGATCCGCGGCGTGATGGCGCACGAACTGGCCCATGTGATGAACCGCGACACCCTGACCATGACGATCACGGCGACCATCGCCGGTGCCATCTCCATGCTGGCCAATTTCGCCATGTTCTTCGGTGGCAACGACCGCGACCGCCCGGGTGGCATGATCGGCACCATCGCCCTGATGATCCTTGCGCCCATGGCGGCAGGTCTGGTGCAGATGGCCATCAGCCGCTCGCGTGAATACGAGGCTGACCGCGTCGGTGCCGAGATCGCCAATGATCCGGACGCTCTCGCCAGCGCCCTGCAAAAGATCGAAGCCTATGCCCGCGGCAATATGAACCCGCAGGCCGAGCGTAACCCCGCCACGGCCCATATGTTCATCATCAATCCGCTGAACGGCAAGGGCGCGGACAACCTGTTCTCGACCCACCCCGCGACCCACAACCGCGTGCGCGCCCTGCTCGAGCTGGGTGCCAAGATGGGCTTCAAGCGCGGTAATGGCACGCAGGAATTCACCCAGAACTACGTGCCGCAAAACTATGGCTCGGTTCAGGATGCCCCGCGCACCACGGGCGTTCCGACCACGCCGGATGAAGCCCCGCGCGGCCCTGCGAAAGGTCCATGGGGCTGAGCCTCATTCCTTTCTACACTTTGCGTGTGCGCCCTTAATCGGCTAGGGGCGCGCACATGAGCGACAAGTCCGACACTCCCGAATACATCGACGCCCCCGAAGACGTGTCCATGGAAGACCGTCCCGACTGGGCCAAGCCCAATGGTCCGCTGCGTTCGTTCGGGCGTATCAAGTCGCGTCCGATCAAGGCCAAACAGGCGGCCCTGTTCGACACCCTGATGCCGCAGATCGCCTTGCCGGACCCCAAGGCCGGCCCGATTGATCCGAAGGTTCTGATGCCGCAAGCCAAGTCGGTCTGGCTGGAAATCGGCTTTGGCGGCGGCGAGCATCTGGCGCATCAGGCAGGCCAAAACCCCGAGACGCTGATGATCGGCTGCGAGCCCTTCCTAAACGGCGTGGCCTCGGCCCTGCGTCACGTTGACGAAGGCGAACTGAAAAACGTCCGCATCCACGCCGACGACGCCCGCGCCGTCATGAGCGCCCTGCCGGACGCCTCGCTGGACCGCGTGCTGATCCTGTTCCCCGATCCGTGGCACAAGGCCCGCCACAACAAGCGCCGCTTCCTACAGGACGAGACCGCTCAGGAAATCGTGCGTCTGCTCAAGCCGGGTGGCATGATCCGTTTCGTCACCGACTGGTTCGACTATGCCGAATGGACGCTGGAGCGCCTTTCGCGCACCGAAGGTCTTGAGCGTATCGAGACCGAGGGTGAGGACTGGTTCGTCCCTCCGGCAGACCACTTCGTGACCCGCTACGAAGAAAAGAAACTGGGCGATACCGACCCGATCTTCATCCAGTTCCGCCGCGTCTAAAGGCGATATGAAAACGCCCCGTCCTTTCGGTTTCCTGTTTCAGGGGCTGACAAGGGCGGGGCTTTCGCCTATATGGAGCGTCACATCGTTAGACCGACGTCCAGCGGCGTCGTTTCAGCGGCGGCCCGGACGGACCGTCGCTTTTGTTTTTCCGGAGGTTCCGCGTGCGGGCCAAAACCGCAGAAGACCGTGCTCTTCTCGAGATGATCGACCCCATTGCCGACAGCCAGGGGCTGGCGGTGGTGCGCGTGCGCCTGATGGGCGGCACCCTGCGTCGTCGTCTGCAGATCATGGCCGAGCGTAAGACCGACAACGACATTTCGGTCGAAGAATGTGCGCGCCTGTCGCGCGCCGTCTCCGAAGTGTTCGACGCCGCCGACCCGATCGCCGGCGAGTACCTGCTTGAAGTCTCCTCGCCGGGCATCGACCGTCCGCTGACCCGTCTTTCGGACTTTGAACTGTTCGAAGGCTATGAAGCGCGTCTGGAAACCGACCGTATGGTCGAGGGCCGCAAGCGCTTCAAAGGCATCGTTGCCGGTATTGAAGGCGATGACATCGCTATCGATCTCGACGGCGAGGAAGAAACCGCCCTTATCCCGTTTGCATGGCTGGCCGATGCCAAGCTGGTGCTGACGGATGAACTGCTCAAGCGTGGTGCCGCCCTGCGCGCTGCCCGTGGCGAGCCAGAAGATGACGGCCTGCCGGAAGGCGCGCCGGAGACCCATAACCCTGACCTGTCCAAGGACGAAGCCTGATGGCCGTGACCGGAATTTCCGCAAACCGTCTGGAACTGCTCTCGATCGCCGACGCTGTCGCGCGTGAAAAGAACATCGACCGCGAGATCGTGATCGACGCGATTGAAGAGGCCATCCAGAAGGGCGCCAAGTCGCGCTATGGTGCGCACCACGACATCCGCGCCAAGATCGACCACAAGACCGGCGAGCTTTCGCTGACCCGTCACACCACCATCGTGGCCGATGACTGGCAGCCGGAAGACGAACTCGAAGAGTTCAACGACAGCGCCATGGTGCGCCTGCGTGACGCCGCAAAGCGCGATCCGGAAGCCGTAGTCGGCAAGGAATACATCGAGGTTCTGCCGCCGTTCGAGTTTGGCCGCGTGCAAACCCAGATGGCCCGTCAGGTCGTGACCGGCAAGGTTCGCGAAGCCGAGCGCGCCAACCAGTACGAAGAGTTCAAGGACCGCGTCGGCGAAATCGTCAACGGCACGGTCAAGCGCGTCGAATACGGCAACACCATCGTCGACCTGGGCCGCGGCGAGGGCATCATGCGCCGCAACGACTCGAT
>JAEZHG010000286.1 GCA_023436945.1 Pseudomonadota bacterium
CTATAGGCCTATTTCGTTCAAAAGAAAACGGAGACTGCCAGCCCCATACAGGTGGGGTTCATATTTCATCGGCATTCTGCTGTTTGTTAGAGATCAATAGTCGCCAACCAGAGAAAGGGTGACCGATGAAAAATGGATTTGCAGCCTTGGCCGCAGTCACGGTGATTGCAGGTGGTATCAGCTTTGCATCGGCATCCCCAGCCGACGCGCAGTCGCGTGGCGCGCCGCGTGGCAGCTATGCCCAGAGCTGCTCAGGTTCCTATGTGAACCAAGGTCGCCTCTACGCTGACTGCCGCAATCTGCGTGGCCAGATGCGTGAAACCTCGATCCAGCTGAGCCGCTGTGGCGACCATGACATCCAGAACCGTGACGGTCTGCTGATGTGCGGTCCGAACCGTGGCGACTTCGAGGATACCAACAACAACCGTCCGGGCCGTCCGGGTGACAACCGTCCGGGTTGGGACAATGGCCGTCCGGGGCAACCGGGTCGTCCGGGTTGGGATAACAACCGCGGCGCTTCGATCACCGTCTATCGCGATAGCCAGTACCGTGGTGCATCGCAGACCTTTGATGGTGCGATCAACAACCTGCGTAACTATGGCATGAACGACTCGATCAGCTCGCTGCGTGTCACGCGCGGTACGTGGGAAGTTTGCGAACATGCCGACTTCCGCGGTCGCTGCGAAACCATTCGTGGTGACGAGCGTGACCTGACCCGCATGAACTTCAACGACAAGATTTCGTCGATCCGTCCGGTGGGCCGTCGCTAAGACGCTTCCACAGGGCTCAAATATGAAAGAGGGCGGGGGACCATCAGGTCTCCCGCCCTTTTGCTTGTCAGGGGATCAATACGATCTTGCCGATGTGGTCACCGGCTTCCAGTGAGGCGTGGGCCTTGTCTGCCTGATCGAGAGGGAAGCGTTCATGGATGCGGGCCTTGATCTGGCCGCTGCTGACCCATGGCCAGACGGTTTGCTCGACGGCGGCGGTCAGGCGGGCCTTTTCATCCGCGGGGCGGCTGCGCAAGGTCGATCCGGTCAGGACCAGCTTTTTCAGCATGATACGTTGCAGGTCGATCTCGGCCTTGGTGCCGGTCAGGCTGGCAATCACCACCCACCGACCGCGTTCCTTCAGTGCTTTCAGGTTCAGATCGGCATAGGCCGCGCCAACCATATCCAGCACCACATCGACGCCGCCTGCGGCCTTGATCTCTTCGGCGAGGTCTTGTGACGAGGCATCAAGGCTGATGTCAGCGCCCAATGCCTTGGCGGCTTCGGCCTTGGCCTTGGTGCGGCTGGTGGCAATCACGCGGGCACCTGCGGCCTTGGCCATCTGGATCGCCATGACGCCGATGCCGCTGGTCGCGCCGTGGATCAGCAGGGTCTCGCCTGATTTCAGCGCGCCGCCCTCGAAAACATTGGTGAAGACCGTAAAGGCCGTCTCGGGCAGGGCGGCAGTCTCTTCGAAGCTCAGACCATCCGGCACGGGCAGGGCATGGCGGGCATCAACCGTCACGAGTTCCGCATAGCCACCGCCGCCGAGCAGGGCGCAGACGCGGTCACCCACGCTCCAGCGCTCTACGCCATCGCCCACGGCCACAACTTCGCCTGCGACCTCCAGACCCAGCACGTCCGAAGCTCCGGCAGGCGCGGGATAGAAGCCGTTACGCTGCACAATATCGGGACGGTTTACGCCTGCTGCGCGAACCTTGATCAGGATTTCACCCGCCATGGCGACCGGATCGGGACGCTCGGCAATATGCAGAGCCGAGGCCGGACCCTTGCCACCAGCGATTTCGATAACCCTCATTTGGGCCTCCTGAGCTTGCAAATCAGACTTTTGAGGCGTCTTCTAATCCTTATTGAACGCTTTCACCTCATGGAAACGATCAAAAGGAGACCGCTATGTCCTTTGAAGACCTGGAGCCCCGCAACACAGTCGGTGACGCGCTGAAGGCCTTGGTGCGCGAGGATTTGGACGGTTACGCGGTGGTTGATCTGCAGGAACGCATCGCGGCGCTGGAAGCTGAAATTACACGATCGCGTCAGGCGATAGAGGCGAAGTCTTCACAACGCAGTGCCGCTGACGCACTGTTCAACTTCAAGAGCTGATCGAGACCAATCTGGCCTTTGCTGGGTATAACAGGCACAGGCTTTGCACAGCATCAAACGGCGTTATTGCCAAGCTGGACAGTTCCGTGGGACTATACGGGCCTGATCCTTGGGGTGGGTGGACAGTTGAACCAGATCAACGCGCAGCTTTTGCTGGCCGACGATAGCACTTCGGAAGCTCTCGAGTTTACGGGCTCGGAGATGTTCCGCAGGCTGTTTGCCGAGGGAATAGAGCTGGTCGAAGAGACCGCTGCCTACCTCGACGGCGATGGCCGAAGTGAATCCCGCCTTCTGTCCCGCTCGGCCAGCCTGTCCTATGCCAGCGAGAGCATGAAGCTGACCACGCGCTTGATGCAGATTGCATCGTGGCTGCTGGCCCAGCGTGCGGTGAGCGAGGGCAATCTCAAGCCGGAAAGCCTGTTTCAGGACCGCTATCGCCTGAGCGCCCGCCCGACACTGAGCGAGGCACTGGCCCCGGAAATGCCGATCGCACTGGTGGAATATGTTGTGCGGGCAGAGCGCCTGTATGACCGCGTCCACTATCTGGACCAGAAGATGTACGTCCAGACCCAGCAGGAGCCGTCGGCTGACGGTATCATGGGCCAGATGGAGCGCCTTCGCGCCGCCTTCGGCTAACAGGCTCCCCACTAGAATATGAAAAGGGCGGCAAACCGGATGGTCTGCCGCCCTTTTTGTTCATGACGTCCGGATTAGACCCAGCGGTCGTCCTTGTCGGCAGGTGCCTCGGAAACAACTTCTGGCAGGCTGACGTGGATGCCCATGGCCTCGGCCAGCTTCTTGTCGCGGCGATAGGAGTCCTCGCGGAAGGCAACGCGGCCCTGACCGTCAACGAATGCGGTCCAATAGAGCAGGCGCACACCGATCTGGCGTCCGGTCTGGACGCGGGTGGTTTCGCTGCTGGCCAATGCGGTGTCGAAACGCTCAAGGCGCGTCGAATCCGGCGAAAGCAGCAGGCGTGCGAACTCGACCGCATTCTGAACGCGCACACAGCCATGGCTGCGCTGGCGAACCGACAGGTTGAACGCGCCCTTGCTCGGCGTGTCGTGCAGGAAGATGGCGTAGCTGTCGCGCAGTTCGAACTTCACATAGCCCAACGACGACTTCGGACCGGCGCGCTGCACCACCCAACCGCTGTCGTTGATGTACATGTCGTTTGCGGCCAGATAGCCCGGACCACGCGGCAGGATCTCGCGGCGTGCGATGCCCATCGGCACCGTCCACGGCGGGTTGGCCACGACCGAGGCGAAGTCGCGC
>JAEZHG010000308.1 GCA_023436945.1 Pseudomonadota bacterium
GGTCGATACCGCGCAGAACCGCGTTGATCAGGTTCTTGTAGGGGCGGGTCTTGTTGTCACGCTCGGCCAGTTTCACGGCGGTCGAGACCGCGGCAAACGAAGGCGTTTCCAGAACCAGCATCTGGGCCACGGCGATGCGCAGGATCGTCATGGTCGGCAGGGCCGGAAGGGTCTTCAGGCGCTTGGACAGGATTTGGTCGATCTCGCCCAGACGGCGCAGCGCCCCCATGGCGCAGGCGCGTGCAAAGGCGCGGTCGGTCGGCGACAGGTCGCGGGCAGGGCTGCGGGCCAGTTCCTCATCCAGACCCGTGCGCTTTTCCAGCGCCGCGTTCAGCAGGATACCGGCAACCAGACGGGCCTGAACGCCCACTTCCGGATAGCGGTCCTCACCCTGCGGGCGTGGGGCCTTGTTGCCACCCGAATGCGGGCGGTTGTTCGGGCGGCCAGCCGGCTTGCCACGCTTCACCGGGCGAACGTGGCCGTCCTTGTTGCGGGTCGTCTTTTCAGGCGGACGGCTCATACGGACACCTGCGTGCCAAGTTCGACCACACGGCCGGGCGGAATACGGAAGAAGTCGGTCGGATTGGCAGCGTTACGCATAAGGAAGATGAAGAGTTTGTCCTGCCACAAGGGCATGCCCTGTCGGGCGGATGGAATGACGGAGCGACGGCCAAGGAAGAAGCTGGTCGACATAATGTCGAACTTCAGCCCCTGACGACGGCACTGGGCCAGCGCCTTTGGCACGTTGGGTGTCTCCATATAGCCGAATGTGAGCGTAACGCGTTTGAAATCGTCGGAGATGACTTCGATTTCGATGCGCTGGCTGTCACTGACACGCGGCTTGTGGGACGTGTGCACGGTCATGATGATGTTCTTCTCGTGCAGCACCTTGTTGTGCTTGAGGTTGTGCATCATCGCCACAGGCGCGACCGTCGGGTCCGACGTCAGGAAGATGGCGGTGCCCTGCGCGCGATGCGGCGGGCGGGCCGACAGCATCTCGATCAGATCACTCAGAGGTAGGCTGTCGCGACGGGTCTTCTCCCCGAGGATTTGCGTGCCGCGTACCCACGTCCACATCAGGGTGACGATCATGCCGCCGATCAGCAGGGGCATCCATGCACCGTCAGGGAGTTTCAGCAGGTTCGAGCTGAGGAAGACCATGTCCACAAAGCCCATCGGGATGAGCAGGGCCAGTGTGCCCCACAGCGGCCAGTTCCATTTGTGGCGCACCACGGCAAAGGCCATCAGGGTGTTCACGAACATGACGCCCGTTACAGCCACGCCATAGGCGGCGGTCAGGTTGTGGGTGTTCTGGAAGGTCACCAGAAGGAACAGCACGCCCACCATCAGAAGGCCATTCACGGCCGGAACGTAGATCTGGCCGGCCTGCGTCTCGGAGGTGTTGCGGATGTCGAGGCGCGGCAGAAGACCCAGCTGTACCGCCTGTTGCGTGACCGAGAAGGCACCGGTGATGACCGCCTGACTGGCGATAATGGTGGCGAAGGTCGCAAGGATCAGCAGCGGCCAGTAAATCAGCTGCGGCACCATGTTCCAGAACGGATTGTCGATCGCGGTGGGGTGGGCCAGCAGGAAGGCCCCCTGACCCAGATAGTTCAGGGTCAGGCAAGGCAGGACAACAAACAGCCAGCCCTTGCGGATCGGCGACTTACCGAAATGGCCCATGTCGGCATAGAGCGCCTCGGCACCGGTGACGGCCAGGAAGACGCTGCCGAGAATGACAAAGCCCAGTACCGGATTGGCCGCCAGCATCGTCAGCGCATAGTGCGGCGACAGGGCGGTGATGATCGAGAGATCGTCGAAGATGTGGAACAGGCCCAGCGCGCCCAGCGAAAGGAACCAGAACAGAGTGATCGGGCCAAAGAATTTGGCCAACCCTGCCGTGCCGTGGGACTGCACCATAAACACGCCGACCAGAATGACGGCTGCGATTGGCACGATGAAGGGATTGATGGCGCTGCCGACACCCGGCGCGCCCTGGATGCCCTCGATGGCGGAGAGCACGGAAATGGCAGGGGTGATCACACCGTCCGCATAAAACAGGGCGGCACCACACACACCGAGCACAAACAGGAAGGCGCTGCGACGGCCAAGTGCATTCTGGGCAAGCGCCATAAGCGACAGGGCACCGCCTTCGCCACGGTTATCCGCACGCATCAGGAAGGCAACGTATTTGAACGTCACCACAACCATCAGCGCCCAGAAGGCCAGCGACACCACGCCCATGACGGCTAGGCGCGGATCGCCCAGGCCTTGTGCGTGGCCAACAGCCTCGCGCAGGGCATAGATCGGGCTGGTGCCGATGTCGCCGAACACCACGCCGATGGCACCGATCATCAAGGCCCGCTGGGCCTTTTTGGATATTGGCGTGCCGGATGCCCCGTCATGCGGGTGCTGTGGCGTATGAGCGGAAGAAGCTTTTTCGTTTGCGGCGGCCGGCTGTCGGTCGTCGCGGGGGTGATCCCCGACCATGCAAAACCTCCGGGTCGCGTGAGGAGACGCGCCCATCAAGAGCGGCGGGCCTTTAGCCCCTTTCTTTCAGCGGTTCAATCGCGACGTGGTTCCGGCAATCTCGCGACGGACAGAATACGCCGATCACGCTTTCCTTGCACGATTACAACCAGAGCGTCCTCGCTTAGACCGTGGGCGGACAGTTCGCGCGGAAGATCGTAAAGAGAGGCCCTGCCGTTCCAGTCACCCAAGTTACGGATTTCTTTCACAACATTGATGTGCCGGACGGACTGGCCCTGATTGTCGCCTGTACGCACTTCAACCGTTTGTAGGCCCGGAGCATAGCGCACGGCGACCACTTCGGCTCCACCTTCAGGCAGTCTGCCCGAACCCACTGCGACACGATCGCCTGTTTCGCGAAATTCGATATCAGGCGGCGGAAGACTTGACGAAACAGGCTCTGACAGGGCGATTTCGACCTCGGGCGCACTGCGCGGGACAAGCTGGCGCTGTCCGTCGATCACAATTTGTGGCGTCGAGACGCTGCGCTGGCCAAGGGCCTGACGATAGCCGCGCTGGCGCTCGGTAAACTCGGGGCGCGCAAAGGTGTCGCGCCAGCCCAGATAGTCCCAGTAATCCACCCCATAGGTCAGGACCACGACCTTGGGATCACGCGCCGCCCGCTCCAGCGCCGCATTGGCATCGGGACAGCCCGAACAGCCCTGCGCCGTGAACAGCTCGACCACCACAGGACGGTTGTGGGAACTGGCAAATGAGGGTGCCGGAGCTGACGCCAGAAGGCACGCACCTGCAACAAGACCCGAAGCTATGAAACCCACGCGTATCTGCATGGGGGCGAGATTAAGCACCGCTTGGCCTTTGGCGCCGCTCATAAATGCGTGAGGGGCGGCAGGTTGCCCCGCCGCCCCTCCAGTTCAAGCCTTGGCTTGAGCCTGTTTTAGTCCATCAGCTGTTGAGCCAGATAGACATAGTGGCGCGCCCAGCGACGCGCATTGGCCACTGGATCGGCATCGTTGGAGTGACCGCCAGCGGTGTCCTCATAATAGATGTGGTCGTGGCCCATATCGCCCAGACGCGCCGCAAATTTGCGGGCGTGACCGGGGTGAACACGGTCGTCCAGAGTGTTGGTGGTCAGATAGACGCGCGGGTATTTCACGTCCGGACGCAGCAGCTGATAGGCCGAATATTTGGAGATGAACTCCGCATCACCCGGAATGCGCGGGTCGCCATATTCCCCGATCCACGAGGCACCGGCCGGCATTTCCGGATAGCGCATCATGTCCACCAGCGGGCTTTCGATAACCGCAGCGTTGAACAGGTCTGGGTTCTGGGTGATTGACACCGAGGTCAGGACGCCACCGTTCGAGCGGCCATAGATGCCAAGGTGCTGCGACGAAGTGATGCCGCGCGCGATCAGCTCACGGCCCACGGCAGCAAAGTCATCAAACGCACGCTGGCGGTTTTCGCGAAGTGCGGCCTGGTGCCATGCGGGACCGAACTCGCCGCCGCCACGGATGTTGGCCTGAACGAACACGCCGCCGTTCTCGAGCCAGAGCTTGCCCATCTCCGGCTTGTAAGCCGGCGGGAAGCTGGCTTGGAAGCCGCCATAGCCGAACAGGATGGTCGGGGCCTTGCCGTCCATCGCCAGATCACGCGGGCGGGTGATGAAGTACGGGATCTTGGTGCCGTCAGCCGAGGTGGCTTCGAACTGCTCGACCACGTGGGTCGAGGCATCGAACTTGGCCGCGGCGGTTTTCATCGTGGTGATGGTGCCAGTGTTGAAGTCGGCGAGGCTGAGCGTCGGCGGGGTCAGGAAGCCCTGCGTCGAGACAAAGACATGGCCCGTCGAGCGCGAGGTCGAGCCCAGACTGACGGCCAGATTTTCCGGCACGTTCAGGCTGGTTGCGGTCCAGCCAGCGTCGCTCGGGCTGAAGCGGGTCAGCTTGCCCACGACGTTGTCGGCGATGACGGCCAGAATGCCGTCCTTCATCACGCGCACATCTTGGAGCGACTGGCGGGAGGTCGGCGAGAAGACGACGGCAGCGTTGCGCGGATAGGCGATACGCGGACGGTTCTCGCCCAGCAGGTTCAGCGGAATGGCCAGCAGTTCACCGGCCTTGTAGGCGTGACCGTCGAAGGTCCAATCCTCGTCCGGCGAGAAGACAAGTTTGTCGCCCAGCATGGCGTTGACGCCCACGCGGCTCGGCAGGTTCAGCTTATAGGGCTTGTTGTTGGCACCCAGCGCCCAGATTTCCGAGCGATAGGTATCCAGAGGGCGGCTGAACAGCACGGCCTGAACCGCACCATCCGGATCGCGCATGACCATGGGCGAGACGCCATAGCCGCCGTCAGATTGCTGGCCGCGGTAAAGCTCGGTGGCCTGTGCCAGCGTCTGGCCGCGTTTCAGGGCCTTGACGATGAAGGGATAGCCCGACTCCGTCATGGTGCCCGCGCCGAAATCGGTGGCGACCAGCAGGGTGTCCTGATCCAGCCACGAGATGCGGTGCTTGCCTTCTGGGATGTCGAAACCGCCAGCCACGAAGGTTTTCGTGGTGGTGTCGAACTCGCGCACGCGCACGGCGTCCTTGCCGCCGTCCGACAGGTTGATCAGGCAGCGGGTCTCGGCAGGGGCGAGGCAGGACGAGCCTTTAAAGACCCAGTTCTGACCTTCGGACTTCGACAGGGCGTCGATGTCCAGCAGGGTCTCCCAACGTGGTGCAGTCGTGCGGTAGCTTTCCAGCGTCGTGCGGCGCCACACCCCTTTGGGGTTGGTGCCGTCCTGCCAGAAGTTCGACAGTTGGTCGCCAAGGAACGAGACGCCCGGAATCCGGTCCGTCGAGGTCAGGATGGCCTCGGCCTGCTGGCGGAACGGCTCGTAGCGAGGATCCTGCGTCAGGGCCGCCAGAGACTTCTGGTTCGACTGGGCGACAAAGGCCATGGCCTCGGCACCCTGAACCTCTTCCAGCGCCAGATGGTCGTCAGCTGCCGCCACGCCCGCGGGCGACAGGTCGCGCGGGAAGTGCGGTGGCAGGGACGCGGTGCGGGCGCTGGGCTGTCCATCCATACCCGGTTGGCCTGACTGGACTTGGGTGTGGTGGACGCAGGCAGACAGAAGCAGTGCGGGCAGGGCGGCGGTCAAAAGAAGTGAACGCATCATATGTGTGATCAATCCGCTTGAGCGTCGTCCATCAGACGACGGGTAAGATAGGTGAATTCCAGCGCCTGACGGCGGGCGGTTTCGCGCAGGTTCGCACCCGCAGCGTGGCCACCGTCGGTATTCTCGTAGAACAGGACGTCGTGGCCCAGTTCTTCAAGACGGGCCGCTGCCTTGCGGGCGTGGCCAGGGTGGACGCGGTCATCCTTGGTGGAGGTGTGAATGAAAACCTCCGGATAGGGCGCATCGGCGCTAAGCTTCTGATAAGGCGAGTATTCGCCGATCCATGCGCGCTGTTCGGGAATGTCCGGATTACCGTACTCACCCATCCACGATGCACCCGCCAGCAGCTTGTGGAAGCGCAGCATATCAAACAGCGGCACCTGGATGACGGCGGCGTTGATCAGGTCTGGGCGCTGGGTCAGCATGGCACCCATGAACAGGCCGCCTTGCGAGCCGCCCATGATGCCCAGATGCGGCTGGCTGGTGATACCGCGTGCGATCAGATCCAGAGCCACGGCCTGGAAGTCTTCGTGCGCACGTTGGCGGTTTTCCTGCTGGGCAGCTGGTGCCAGCGCGGGCCGAACTCGCCACCGCCACGGGTGTTGGCGATGACATAGATGCCGCCGCGCTCTAGCCACAGCTTGCCGATGGTGCCGCTGTAGGACGGCAGCAGCGACGACTGGAAGCCGCCATAGCCATAGAGCAGCGTCGGGTTGGAGCCATCGTTCGGGGCGTCGGCCTTACGCACCACGAAATAGGGGATCAGGGTGCCGTCCTTGCTGGTGGCCTGATGCTGGTCGACGACCAGACCCGTGGCATCGAACTTGGGCGGCAGGGACTTGGAGACCTCGACCGCGCCGGTAGAGGCATCGGCCAGATAATAGGTCGACGGGGTCAGATAGCCGCTGATCGAGGCGAAGAACTGATCGTTCGTTTCCGAGGCCGAACCAATGCCCACAGTGACATTTTCCGGCAGGTTCAGGCGGGTGCGCGACCAGTCATTGGTGTCGTAAACATAGATCGAGCCGCGCACGTTTTCATAAAGCGCGACGATCAGCTTGTTACGGGTGTTGTTGATGCCTTCGACGGCTTCACGTTCGCCCGGGCTGAGGATCAGTTCGGCGCGGCTGGCCGGATCGGCCATCCATGCATCCAGATTATAGGAAAAGATGTCGCCGGTCTTGAAGGTCTGGCCCGACGGTGCGGTCCAGTCTTCGTCGGTCGTGATGACCAGCTTGCCGTTGACGAGTGAGTTGATGCCACCCTTGGACGGCAGAGCCAGTTTCTCGACGCTGCCATCGGCCTTCAGCAGGTATTTGTCGCTGTTATAGAAGTCCGGCATGCGCTGGATGATGGTGGCCTTCAGCACGCCATCGGCATCGCGCAGTCCGTAGGCCGAGACCATCATATCGGTCTGCTCGCCCTTGAATACCTCGACGGCCTGATCGAGCGTCTGGCCGCGCTTGAGGATACGCACCGAGCGCGGATAGCCCGAGGTGGTCAGGTTCTCGTCACCCACGGCATAGGAAACCAGCAGGGTGTCGCGGTCGATCCAGCTGATGCCCGATTTGGATTCTGGCAGGGAAATACCGCCCTCGACAAACTTTCCGGTCTGTTTGTCGAACTCGCGGATGGTCACGGCATCCTTGCCGCCGTCCGACAGCGACACAAGGCAATAGCGGCCTTCCGGCTCAAGGCAGGTTGCGCCCTTATAGACCCAGTTGGCACCCTCGGCTGCGGCCAGGGCGTCGAAGTCCAGAATGGTTTCCCATTGGGGATCGGACGTCTTGTAGGAGTCCATCGTCGTGCGGCGCCAGATGCCGCGAACGTGCTGGGCGTCCTGCCAGAAGTTTTCCAAAGTCCCGTCGCGCTGGATGCTGACGGCAGGAATGCGGTCGCGCGATTGCAGGATGTCCAGCGCGTTCTGGTAGAGTCCCTCATAGCGCGGATCGGCTTGCAGGGTGCCGAGCGAATGGGCGTTCTTTTCGGCGACCCACGCATCCACGCGCTCGCTCTGGACATCCTCCAGCCACAGATAGGGATCGGTGGCGTCGGTGGTGGCAAAGGTGCCAACCGGAAGGACTTGGGCGGAAGTGTTCGGCGTCTGGGCCATGGCGAGCGGCGCAATCCCTGTAGCGAGGAGGATGGTGGCAGCAGCCACCGTGCGATGCATGATGCGGCGGGTCATAACGAAACAGAAACCCCTCTGATTTGCTCGTTTGCGCTACAATGACCGCACATTCGCGCAGAACAAGCATTGTTCAATCACAGCGGCGCATTTTCGCACCCGGTCAGTCTGGCCTTGGTCAATCGCCGTCGTCAGGGATGTTCAGCAGCAGGCCGCAAGCCTTGCAGTGGACCGCATCGGGGTCATGCTTCTGTAAGCCACAGGAAGGGCAAGGGAATTTCACCTTGTGGGGCCGGATCAATGTCTGGGCCAGACGGATGAACAGGGTGATGCCGACCAGCATGACACTTATGGAAATGACCCGTCCCCAGTTGCCGGGCAGTGTAATGTCGCCAAATCCGGTCGTCGTCAGGGTGGCGACCGTAAAATAGAGCGCGTCCAGATAGCCGTTGATGCCTTCAGCCTTGCCGCGGAAATAGGAATAGACAAAGCCGGTGGTCACAAACAGGAAGGTGATCAGGGCCGCCGCCGCGCGGGTAATCTCCTCGACGCGCGTGTCATCGTATTTGCGGCCAACCGTGCGCCAGAACAGGTCACTGTTCAAAAGGCTCCAGAACCGGAGCAGTCGCAGGAACCCGAAATTGGCCAGCCACGCCGGAAACAGCAGTGTGGCCAGCACAAACAGGTCGATCCAGACAATGGGCTTCTTCAGCCAGTCCTTGACCGAATTATAGGCATAGGCCCGCGCGGCCAGATCCATCGCCAGTATCAGGGCGATGAAATAGTCCAGCGCATAGAAGACCCATCCGGCTTCCTTCAGGATCGGTGCCGCGATGAAGAAGGCAATGATGGCCAGATCGATCACGATCACCATCAGACGGAATTTCACCGCAGCGGGCTGGGTGCCGTGATACAGATAGCGCAAACGCGCTCTGAGCCTTAAACCCTCTGAGGGGCGGGGGTTCTGGACGGAGTGTTCGTCGCGGGACGTCATGGCCTCAGCGATACTGGAATGACGGGCAGAGCCCAAAGGATGAGTGGCCGATAGATGAGCGATAGCCTACGCCTGCAACGCGCCGATTACGGCTATGTTCGCATGAACGGTGCGGGAAACGCCTTTATTGTTGTAGATGCGATGGAAACGCCGTTCCGTCCATCGGAAAACGAGGTGCGCCGACTGGCCTCGGAAGAGGCTGGTCTGGGCGGCTTTGACCAGCTTATCGCGGTCGAGAAAAGCGCAGAAGGCGATGCCTTTATGCGCGTGTGGAACTCTGACGGCTCGCTGGTCGAGACCTGTGGCAACGCCCTGCGTTGTGTCGGCTGGCTGATGCTGGATGCGACCGAAAAGTCAGAGGTGAAGATCGACACCCTTGCCGGACCGACGCTGGCGCGCGCCGCCGAGGACCGTAACGGCCTGCATCAGGTGACAGTGGACATGGGCCAACCGCGTCTGGACTGGCAGCAGATTCCGCTGGCCGAGGAAATGGACACGCGCGGCATCGAGCTTCAGGTCGGACCGATCGACAATCCGGTGGTGCATACGCCGGGGGCTGTCTCTATGGGCAATCCGCACGTGGTGTTCTTCACCGACCATCAGGACGACGTCTTTGTGCGCGGAACGGGTTCGCTGATCGAGCATCACCCCCTGTTCCCCGAGGGCGTAAATGTCGGATTTGCCAATGTTCTTGACCGCGAGACCATCCGTCTGCGTGTATGGGAGCGCGGTGCGGGTCTCACCCAAGCCTGTGGAACGGGGGCCTGTGCGGCCATGGTCGCGGCCAGCCGACGCGGCCTGATTGACCGCTCCGCGAAGATGATCCTCGACGGTGGTGAGCTGTTCGTGGAATGGGATGAAGCTACGGGCCACGTTTTTATGACCGGCCCGATTGAAATTGAAGTGACCGGACAACTGCAGTCTGTGTTGTAATGTAGTGTTACCAGCGAGCGGTTGTTCCTAAGGGAACCACGCTCTAGGAACGAAGCGCTGCAGACGCCCTTGGTTGAGAATAAATGCCTGATTTGACCGACAAACAGACCTTTTCGGATGACGACGCTCTGGAATTCCACCGGGTGCCTACACCGGGTAAGATTTCCATGGCTCCGACGAAGCCGATGGCGACCCAGCGCGACCTGTCGCTGGCCTATTCGCCGGGCGTAGCGGTGCCGGTACGCGCCATCGCCGCTGATGTCGACAAGGCCTATGACTATACCTCCAAGGGCAACCTTGTTGCGGTGATCTCGAACGGTACGGCCATTCTGGGTCTGGGCAACCTCGGTCACATGGCCTCCAAGCCGGTGATGGAAGGC
>JAEZHG010000327.1 GCA_023436945.1 Pseudomonadota bacterium
CCCTCGCGCCACCCACTCATCAAGGATCGGGCGACGATAGAGGAACACCCGCGATGGCTCTGCCGCAGGGCCTAGCGTGTCGCGCTCGCCAATGTGGAAACCGACATAAAGACCCGTCAGCTCGAACGGGTCCTCGATCTCCAACTCGCGCAGGGTCTCTTCGTCAGGGAAATCATCAACGCGGATAATCACATCGCTCGACATGCTGCGAAACGGCTCGGGCAACTCGGCAAAGGCCTTTTCCGCAAGCCTTGCGAAGTCGTCCAGAGACGGGGCGAACTGGTCATTCCACTGGGTTTCCATAGTCTTGGATATCGCCCGAGGAAGGGTTTCGCGCAATGCGACCAACAAGCGTCGCCGAAAAGACCTCAATCGGGTTATGGTAAACGCGAATCAACACTTTTGCCTTGTGGGATGCGGATGGCTCAGGCCGACATCGCTGCCGATATTGCCTATGTAGCCACAGCCGGTGCCGCCGGACTGGCGCTGGCCGTCAGCGCGTGGGCGGCCCGCCTCCATCACGGCCTGAAACGCCGCGAGCAGGAGGTGGAGGCACAGGGTGCAGAGGCCCTTATCCAGTCCGCCGCCTGTGTGGGTGCCCTCAACGCCTTTGACGACCTGCGTCTGGCCTTGGGTCAGGACGGCAAGGTTCAGGCGGTCTATGGCCCGCACGAGGCCCTGTTTGAACTGATCGACGGCGACAACAGCAACCTGTCCCGTCCGCCAGAGATGGTCAGCCGCGCCGCGCAAACCATCGTTGATCGTCTGCGCAATATGCACCCCGCCCGAATGAGCGCCCTGCTCACCGAAGGCGAAGGGTTTGAAACCCTTATGGAAACCGACCACGGCGCATGGGCGGTCGAGGGCCGCGCTCTGGGCGGCGGAGCGTGGGTTCGCCTGTCGCGCATGGCCGAAAGCATCGGCATGGAGGCCGGTCCCGGCCTTCTGGCGCAACAGTCCCCCTCGCCCACCTGGGTTGTCGATGGTGCGGGCAAACTGGTCTGGGCCAATGCCGCATGGCTGACCGAAACCCATGGCGAGAGCCTTCAGGAAGCACGCGAGAAGGGCCTGTCGTTTGATCGCGGGGCCGATGCGGTTGTGTCTGAGGCCCTACGTCTGAATGCGCGTCAGGAAGGCTTCCGCTGGATCACCTCCGATGGTCGCCGCCGTGCTTGGAAGATCGTGGCCGAGCCGCTGATTGGCGGTCGCGGCGCCGTCATCGCCTTCGCCATGGACATGACCGAGGCCGAAGAGACACGCGACACCCTGCGCCGTCACGTCGAGGCCCATGACGAGACCCTGAACCACCTCGCCGATGCCGTGGCCATCTTCGGTCCGGCCAAACGACTGGCCTTCCACAATACTGCCTTCCAGCAGCTGTTCAATATCGACGCCGCATGGCTGGATGAGCGCCCGACGCACGGCGAGCTTCTGGATCGCTTGCGCCAGCGTCGCCAACTGCCGGAAGTGCTTGATTACTCAGGCTGGAAAGCCAACGAGCTTGAGTTCTATGGCGCGTCGCAGGCCTCGCCCGACGATACGTGGCGCCTGCCGGATGGCCGCACGCTGCGCGTCGTCAGACAGCCCCACCCGCTCGGCGGCATCCTGCTGATCTTCTCGGACATCACAGACGAACTGAACCTGCGCAGCCGTTACAACGCCCAGATTCAGGTCCAGACCGCGACCCTCGACAAACTGTCGGACGCGGTGGCCGTGTTCGGCTCCGACAGCCGTATGCGCCTTTGGAACGACGCCTTCGAGAACTTCTGGAAACTGTCCGGTGACAGCCTTGCCGAGGGTGATTTCGACACCATCGCCAATCTGTGCCGCCCGCTGCTGCCCGATCCCGCGCTCTGGATGGGGCTGAAGGCCCGCGTGGCCGATCCTGATCCGGAAAGCCGTGTGCCGATCACCGGTGAAGGCCGCACGCAGGATGGCCGCGTGGTTGTCTGGCGCACGCGCCCCCTGCCCGATGGTGCCACCCTCGTCGCCTTCTCTGACGAGACGGCCCGCCGCGCGCTGGAACAGGCGCTGGCCGAAAAGGAGGCCGCCCTAGCCGAGAGCCAAGCCCTCAAGCGCGAGTTTGTCGGCAGCGTCTCCTATGAGCTTCGCACTCCGCTCACGACCATCGTCGGCTATTCCGAACTGCTGGAAGCCATGGGCGACCTGCCCGAGCGCAGCCGCCAGCACGCCGGTGCCATCCGCGTGGCCGCCAGCCACCTCGCCCGCTCTATCGACGACGTTCTGGACATGGCCCAGATCGACGCGGGCGAAATGGAACTGGTGCTGGGTGATGTGCATCTCCAGACCCTGCTTGCCGAGGTCGCAAACACCATTCGTCCCAAGGTTGAAGGTCGTGGCGCGCAACTGAATTTGATCGTGGACGAGGACCTTGCGCCGATCCGCGCCGACGGACAGCGTATCAGCCAAGCCGTTGAACATCTTCTGGAAAATGCTTGCCGTGCAGTTTCCGAAGGCGGCTCGGTCGATCTTGCGGTCGAGAGTGACGATAGCGAAGTCCGCATCCGCGTGTCTGACACCGGTCGCGGCATTCCCTATCACCTTCAGGCCCACGTCTTTGACCGTTTCGTGCGCCGTGAACGCGGCGGACCGGGTGTGGCGCTGGCTCTTGTGAAGGCTCTGGTCGAGCTGCATGGCGGCTGGGCAGAGGTGGAATCCGCACCGGGCAAGGGTGCCAGCTTCATCCTGCACCTTCCGACTAATGCACGAGCCGATGCGGCCGCTCCCGAACTGATTTTAAACTGAGCTTATGCTATAGGCGGGATCCTAAACCTCCAGGATCCCCCTTACCCTATGGCTGACACCAAACCTCTCAAGACCGCCATCATCTATGATTTCGACGGCACCCTTGCTCGCGGAAACATGCAGGAGGTCAGCTTCATTCCGTCTGTCGGCATGGATATCGGTGCCTTCTGGAGTGAGGCCGAGGCCCTGACCAAGTCGGCCGATGCCGACGGCATCCTGATGTACATGCAGTTGATGCTGAAGCATGCCCGCGACAAGGGCATCTCCATCACCAAGGCCATGCTGTCCGATCACGGTAAGGACGTGGCCCTGTTCGAAGGCCTGCGCGACCTGTCGTGGTTCGACCGCATCAACGAATTCGGTGCCAAATATAATCTCGAGATCGAGCACTACATCATCTCCGCCGGTCTGGAAGAGATGATCGACGGCACCCCGATCCGCGAGGCCCTGACCCACGTTTTCGCCAGTCACTATGTCTATGACGAAAACGGCGAGGCGGCGTGGCCTGCCGTGGGCGTGAACTACACCACCAAGACCCAGTACCTCTTCCGCATCAACAAGGGCGTCAAGAACCACTGGGAGCATGAGCGTGTGAACCACTTCATTCCGGACGACGAGCGTCCGATCCCGTTCGACCGCATGATCTTCCTCGGCGACGGTGACACCGATGTGCCGACCATGAAGATGATGCACACCAAGGGTGGCTTCTCGATCGCCGTCTATGACCCGCGCTCCAACGAGAAGGACCAGAAGAAGGTCTATTCGCTGATTTCGGAAGACCGCGTGAACTTCGTGGCCGCCGCTGACTCCCGCGAAGGCTCGGCGCCGGGCTCTGATACACAT
>JAEZHG010000025.1 GCA_023436945.1 Pseudomonadota bacterium
CGCTTCAGTTGGTACAGGACCGGGTTCATGCGCCCCTCCCCCATGCCGGAGCTTCCGTACGGATCGCCGCGCGCAGCTTAGCCGAGCGGGCGCGCGGATTGACGGCGCTTTCTTCTTCGGTCGCGGCCTGCGCGCCCTTGAAGGCCAGCTTGAAGGTCGGCTTGCGGGTATCGACCGCAACCGGAGCATGACGCGAACCGCCGGGCAGATTGCCGGTACGTTCGGTCAGGAAGTTCTTCACGATGCGGTCTTCCAGCGAGTGGAAGGTCACAACCACCAGACGACCGCCGGGGGCCAGCTTGGCCTCGGCAGCGGCTAGACCGCGTTCCAGCTCGCCCAGTTCGTCATTTACCGCGATGCGTAGGGCTTGGAAGGTGCGCGTTGCCGGATGGATGGCCGCGCCACGACGACCACCTAGAGCCTTTTCAATCACCTCGGCCAGATCAAGGGTGCGGGTGAAAGGCTGTTCGGCGCGGCGGCGCAGGATAGCCGAGGCCACGCGGCCCGACTGACGCTCTTCGCCATAAAGCTTGATGATGTGGGCCAGCGGACCGTGGTCCCACGTGTTCACGATGTCGGCTGCGGTCTCGCCGGTGTCGGCCATACGCATGTCCAGCGGGCCGTCACGCATGAAGGAGAAGCCGCGCTCGGCTTGGTCCAGTTGCATCGACGAGACGCCGATGTCGAACACCGCGCCATCCAGCTTGGCCTTGCCGCTTTCCTCGAACGCGCTGTCCAGATCGCCGAACGGCGTGCGGATCAGTTGGAAGCGGTCGCCGAACTCGGCTTTGACAGCATCGGCATGGACCTGAACGGTCGGGTCGCGGTCAAGGCCGATAACCTCTGCGCCAGTCGCGAGAATGGCGCGGGTGTATCCACCAGCGCCGAAGGTTGCATCAATGATCACATCGCCGGACTTGGCATCCAGCGCCGCCAGAACTTCGGGCAGCATGACGGACAGGTGAGGCTTCTCTGTCATTGAGCGCCCCCTGCCAGTTTCATCTGGGCTTCCAGCTTGGCCTTGCCGATCTGTGCGAGGCCAGCCTTGGCCAGACGGCGCTGCTCGGCGCGGCGCTCCATCCACTTGGCTTTGGACCAGATCTGGAAACGGTCGTTCAGACCGACAATCACCACATCGCCCGACAGCTCGGCCTCAAGGCAAAGGTGTTCCGGCAGGGTGATACGGCCGCCCGAGTCATAGGACAGGCGGACCTGCTCGCCCATGACCTGCCACTCCAGCGCCGAACGCTCCTCGGAGCCGAACGGCAGCGACTGGATCATCTCATTATAGACGGCGAACAGCTGGTCACCACCGGCCTCAAGGCAGTCAGCTTCGATGGAGGGGAACAGGAAAATGCCGTGCTCGGCGCCGTTTTCAGCCGTGCGGAAGTCGCCCGGAATGAGCAGGCGACGCTTAGCGTCCAATTGTTTCTCGTATGTCGAGAGAAACACGCCCTGTCCCAATCGAGCCCGTCGGCCCGTCCCTGCGCTTCCGGCGAGCGTCGCATTAGGCGCGCCCTACAACCGTCCACTTCGGTTTCTGGGATACCATGGGATAAAATGGGCCTCAATGGGATGAAACGGGATGTTTAACCTTCTTTTCATCTTGCCGGTGGACAAGACGACTGACCTAACAAGAACATACACAGAACAATCCACATGTGTATAAAGTGGAAAACTGTCGATATGTGTAGTTTCTACAGATGTTTAGGCAGGCACACCCGAAATACAGCCACGTTTGGGGCCGTTGAGAGGCACCCTGCCCCATCAAGGTAAATAAAATTTCGATTTTCACGTTACCCGATCCCATTTGCGGATCAGGAGCGCCAAATGCGGCCCATTTCGCCCCATGAATCGCCTGCGGTGGCGGTCGATCCCATTTTCTGAGGGCAGAGGTGATGTGCCAGACGGTCTATAAGCCGGGTTTTGTCCCGCCGAGGCGGTGACGATCATTCCTCTAGGCCACCCATTGCTGAGCGGCTCTCGCGACCTACCCGGACGTCCGGGGCGGTGAACCCTGCGGGCGAACCCGCGCGACGTCCCTATTTGGTCTTGCTCCAGGCGAGGTTTACCTTGCCATCTTCGTTGCCGAAGACGCGGTGGGCTCTTACCCCACCCTTTCACCCTTACCCCGACAAGTCGGGGCGGTTTACTTTCTGTGGCACTGTCTCTCGGGTCACCCCGGGCGGGCGTTACCCGCCGCCTTTTCACCGTGGAGCCCGGACTTTCCTCGTCAGGGTCTAGGCCCTGCCGCGATCGCCCGACCGTCTGGCGCGGTCCAAGTGCCGTTTTCCGGCACTCAGGTCAATGAAAACTGTAGACATGTGCGATGCCGCACTAGCGAACAGGGCTGTGCAGCAAGAGCCAAACGCAGAGCAGGTATGCGCGAGCAAGCATACGGTTACGAAAATTATTCTTTAAGTCGGACATGGCCCGTCTCCCATAGAGAGCAAATAAGGGGCGATGGTCCTGCAAGTGCGGAATCGGCAACGCCGATTTTGGCTCACCTTCAGAGATGTGGCTTAAAATATCAGAGAAAATAACTTCTGTTTTTCAGCACCTTAGAAAAACAGGAAAAAATATCCACAGATTACAATATTTCTGTCAGTCGAGAACGCCCGTGACGCTCTCGACGCTGGCCAGTTGCAACAGGCCAACCAGTCGCGCGCGGGTCTCGCCATCGGCGATGCCGTCCACGCGATCCTGACGCCAGTGACGCTGGAAAGCCTTCACGGTCAGGATGGTTTCCTCATCATATTCACCACCCGGCGCGATAGGATAGCCGAGGCGGTGCAGCCCCGAGCGCAGCACCAGCACACCAATGCCCGTGTCGCCCGCCTGTAGCGGCGCACCCAGAGCATGGATGCGGGCCAGAGCCGGCTCGAACCACATTCCGTGACCTTCGCCTGCCAGTTGCTTCCATGGGAACAGCTCGCCCGGATCTTCCTTGCGGCTGGGGGCCATGTCGGAATGGGCGATGATACGGCTGTCAGGGATCGACCAGCGCGAGCGGATATCGGCCACCAGCGCAATCACGGCATCAATTTGAGCTTGCGGGAACGGGCGATAGCCGAACTCATGTCCCGGATTGACGATCTCTATACCGATGGAGGCACCGTTCACATCGTCAGTGCCCTGCCACGCGCCACGGCCTGCGTGCCATGCGCGGCGCTCCTCGGGCACCAGACGGAAGATACGGCCATCTTCCTCGACCAGATAATGGGACGAGACCTTGGCCTCGGGATCGCGCAGACGCTCCAGCGCCGCCTCGCCCGTTTCCATGCCGGTATAGTGAAGGACCAGAATGTCAGGGAGAACCCGACGCTCGTCAAAATTCGGGGACGGGGCCTCGATGAACTCCATAGTCGTCAAAAGGGCTTAGCGGCCCTCTTTCTCCCAGCCATAGGCAACCCAGGTGTCACCGACCTTTTGCGCGTCGATCACGCCTTCATCGGCGGCCTTTTGGGCCTTGCGCATCTGGCTGGCACGACGGGCACGCAGGGCAAAGCCCGCGAAGAACACCAGCACACCACCGATAATAGCGATCGTTGCCACGGCCGCTGCGGTCAGGATGGCCAGAATGGCACCGATCGTCACGGCCACTGCGGTTGCGATCAGACCACCAAGCCAGACGAACGGGGCAAGGATACCACCACCGGCGTTACGGCGGGTGGTGAAGCTGATCTGTGCAACCGGATCGGATTTGATCATCGAACTCAAAACCTCTGTCAGCGTGGGGAGTAACGCTTGTGCCTAATGTCGGCTCACGAACCTGAACGGTCAATGACCTGCGACATCACAGACAGGTCACCAACCGTTCTTTGTTCACTCAGCGGTTCAAAAGACAGGTTGTTCCGAAAGAACAACATGGCCTTGCGAACGCAGGCGCTCGGTGCGGACGCGGCCGATAACAGCCTCTGCGGCGGGGTCGCCCATGATGCTGCCGATACGAACCAGAGCCTGCGCGGCCTGACCAGAGGTGCCAAAGGCCGTAGCCAGTGCTTCCCATGGCGATTGCGGGGCCGGATAGTATTTGTAGTTCACGTTCTCGGCCGACGGGATTTCAGCCAGTTGGCGAGCCTTGGCGATAGCCTCGGTGATACCGCCCAGTTCATCGACCAGACCCAGTTCATGGGCCTGAGCGCCCGTCCAGACACGGCCACGGGCGATTTCGCGAACGCGGTCGATCGGCAGCTTGCGGCCCGCCGCGACGCGCTGGACGAACTGTTCGTAGATCAGGTCCATCGAGGCCGAGACAGCGGCGCGTTCGGCCTGATTGAAGCCCTCGCGGGTGTTGTAGGCATCGGCGAACTCACCACCGACCGACAGACCGCGCGTATCGATACCGAAGCGTGCCAGTGCGTCGGCAAAGGCGACCTTGCCGCCATAGACGCCGATGGAGCCGGTCAGGGTCGAGGGCTGTGCCACGATCCAGTCGGCTTCGGAGCTGATCCAGTAACCGCCCGATGCGGCGTAGGACCCCATCGAGATGACTACAGGCTTACCCGCAGCCTTGGCTGCACGCAGCGCCGCCAGAATCTGTTCCGATGCATCAGGCGATCCGCCCGGCGAAGCAACGCGGAAGACGATGGCCTTCACGTCCTTGTCGTCCACGGCCTGATAGATGGCACGGGCCAGATCGTCCGAGCGGATTTCGGCCGAGGAGCCGAACGGCGAGGCGCTGCCGCCACGGCCCGTCATGATGGCCCCCTCGCCGCCGACGATGGCGACAGCAGACTTGGCGTTGGAGCCGGAGTTCTTACGCAGACCCTTCATGCTGGCATATTCGCCGAACTTGACGATCTTGGCGTCCTTGCCGGCCTTTTCGCGGGCGGCGGCCTCGGCCTCTTCGACCTGACCGATGCGGTCGACAAGCTTCAGCTCGACGGCGCGCTCCGAAGTATAGGGACCAGCCTCGATGACGGCCTTCAAGGCTTCCGGCGTCATGTCGCGGTCAGCCGCAATGGTGGCCAGCGCGTTGGAGTGCAGCGAGTTCATCCACGCCAGCATCGCCTCGCGGTGGGCGGGCGTATAGTCGGACTGGGTAAACTCGTTGACGGCGTTCTTATATTCGTAGCGCTGCTCGAAGTCGGCCTTCACGCCATAGCGTTGCAGGGCACGGCCAAGGAACATGCTCTCTGCCGCCAGACCCGTAGCCTGGAACGACGAGGTGTTCTGCATCCACAGTTCATCGGCGCTGGAGGCAACCATATAGGACGACACCACCGCACCCATCGGCATGAAGCCCTGCGAGTGGGCGATGACGGTCTTGCCCGACTTGCGGAAACGCTGGATCGCCTGACGGATCTCGTCGGCATAGGCTGGCGTCATGCCGCCTTCGGGGGCGCGTACCAGCAGGACCTTGACGCTGGAATCCTTCTCGGCCTGAGCCAGAGTGTCCACGATCTGCATCACCGAGGTGCCGCTGCCGAACATGGCAAACGGGTTGGTCGGTGTCTGGTCGGTCAGACCTTCGCGCAAGTCGAGTTCCAGAACGGTATTGGACGGTGTGGTCGGCTTTGCAGCCCCCGCAGCCGCTGCCAGCAGGATCAGGCCGATGACCGGAAGAACAATGAAAAAGGTGACGAGACCGGCAAAGACGCCGAGCATGGTCAGGAAGAACTGTTTCATAAAAGATCCGTCGTCAGCCCGCGCGGGCAAGAGTGGCAGGTCATTGCTGCCGTTAGACATGACATAAAGCAAACGCCGATGCCTTCTAAAAGGCACCGGCGTTACAACTTTGTAATCCAGACTTGGGCTTATCGGCTCAAATCATAGACACCGCTGATTTCGATCTCGACGGTCAGTTCACCTGCCTCAACCGGAGTAGAAACCGCATCAGCCGACGCCATGCGGGCCATCATCGGACGCACTTCCGGACGATAGCCGCCGCCTTCAGTCAGGCTGCGGATACCACCCAGCGGCTTGCCAAGGGCTTCGGCATAGAGGGCCGCCTTGGCTTGCAGGGCTTGAACCGCCAGACGACGCGCCTGGTTTTCAGCCGCGCTCGGGTCTTTCAGACCAAAGCTGATGCCGTCGATCTGGTTCACGCCAGCCGCCACCACCGCATCTGCGGTCGTGCCAACCTTGGTCAGGTCGTTGATCAGAACCGTCACGCGGTTCACAGCCTGATAGCCGCGCAGCTTGGGCGATTCATTCTGTTGATAGTCATATTGCGCCGACAGGTTCAGACCCGAGGTCTGGATGTCGCGCTCCGACAGACCTGCACGGCGAAGCGCGGCCACGACCTGCGTCATCTGACGGGCATTGGCCTGCATGGCTTCCTGTGCGGTGGCCGCTTCGGTGGCCACGCCAAAGTTCAATGTCGCCTGATCCGGCGCAACATTCACGCGGCCTGTCGCCGACAGATTGAGGGACGGTTGCTGGGTCACGACGGCTCCGGAAACAGTCTGGGCTTGGGCACTCATAGGAACTGCGGCCAGCGGGGCGGCCAGAGCCATAACGGCTACACCTGCAGTCAGGACACGCGTAACGCGCTTCATCGGTCGTCTCCAAAAATGGGCGACAGAGGTATTCCCTGTCAGCCCGACATCCTCATCATGGCTGAACCCATATGAATGAGGATGAACGCGCATTCGACAGCCATCGTTCACCTGAGTGACAGGTTTTGGACATCTTATGCTCGAGGCACCTTTGCAGAACGGGCGACTGCTGCTAGGCACAGCGTCCCTGCGAAAGCATGCTTCGGGGGCGTGTAGCTCAATGGTTAGAGCCGACCGCTCATAACGGTCTGGTTGGGGGTTCGAGTCCCTCCACGCCTACCACCCCCTCTATTTTCTCTTTCTAAATCAACACAGTTAGAAGGGTTTACAGAGGAGGGTTTACAGACCTCGTTCTGATTTTGTGCCCTCAGTCGCCAAATTCGATGTTGGCCAGCCGCCATCTGTCTGCTGGATTATCAAGAATAGCGGATCTCGAAAGACGCTTGTCTTCCTCGTGAGTGATAACCGCGACCTTCCATCTCAGGTCGCAAAGCTCGTTAAGCCAAGCCTCTGTTAACAGGCCGTCTTTGAAGCCCTTGAGTATCAATCGAGCGAACTGACGCCTCGGCGTGCCGTGCTCTACCCGAAGATACTCGCCGGGACGTCTGTTGGGGTTCAGCTGATATTGCTCACGAGCGCTGACGGACCAAGTTTCATACTGGTGCACGTTATCAGGTGATGCCGATCCAACGACCCTGAGCTTCGCATACACGTTTGCAAACTGTTCGAGGTTCCGAATGGCCATGTTTTCGGTCATTCCCGCTTCGAGCAGATCGAGAACGTTTTGGCAGGCCAATTCCAGCTGATGCAGGGTGATACTGTTTCTGCTCATGCGTTCTGGCTTCTAGAGTGATCGCCAACCTTAGGCATACCAAACTTCATTTGGATCGCTTTAGTCTCTCTATTGCTGTGTCGGACAGGCGCAGTTGGTCGGCACTTCTCGTGTAGATCTCGACCTCGCTAAGCGTACTGTGACCTAAAACGGCGGCGATTTCCTTGCTGGTACATCCAGCCTCGGCAAGACGGCGGCCGGCGGCTTTGCGAAGTCCGTGCGGTGTGCGGTCTTCGAGACCTGCCATGGCTGCACGTTCACGAAACCACTTAGTGAAACCCGCCGCAGTGAACGGCTTGCCATAGGCAGTGGTTAGGAAGGTCAGGCCTTTTGCGTTATCCAGTTCAGCTTGCAGCGATGGATGAATGAGGATGCTGACGCGCTTCGTCGTCTTGAGTTGATTGACACTAATGCGACCATCGCTCACGTGCTGCCTGCCAATGCTCACTACGTCAGAGCGGCGCACGCCCGTATAGAGCAGCAGCGCTAAGGCCAATCGCTCGCGCGATCCAGACGGCCAGCGAGCTATGAATTTAGCTATGTCGTCCTCACTCCATGGAATGAAGCCTTCGGTCTTTCGTTTGATGGCTGACGTATGAGCAACGGGATTATCGGTTCGCCAGCCAAGACGGACCGCAAGACCAAAGACCTTATTGAGGCGACGACGCAGATTGCGTGCGGCACCAGTCCTATCGCCCATGCGATGAAAGATAGCCTCAAGGTGATGGGTCTGGATGCTGGCCGCCCCCTTATC
>JAEZHG010000338.1 GCA_023436945.1 Pseudomonadota bacterium
CTGCGGGATCGCCCGTCGCCTTGGCGCGGTTGTCGGACAGTTTCACAACCGGACGCCCCGCCGCATGGGTGACCTTGCACACCAGCGAGATGGGCGACAGTTCCGGCGCATTCACAGGCGAACAGTCCCTGAAGTCATTGGTCAGATTGGTGCCCCAGCCAAAGCTGGTGCGCACGCGGCCTTTGAAATGGGCGTGAGACTGTTCAATCGTATCCACGTCCAGACCGTCGGCCAGAACCAGCAGGCGGTCTTTGGGATCGACGCCCTTGGACTTCCACCACGCCATGATCTGCTCTCCGCCCTCGATGGGCGGGGCGCTGTCGGGACGGAACCCCTTCCAGTCGGCCAGCCAGTCAGGCGCATCATCCAGAAACGCCTTGGTGCCAAAGGCATCGGGCAGGACGATCAGCAGATTGCCGTAATAGGACTGTCGCCATTCCTCGAGCACACGATAGGGCGCATCACGTAGGGCATCGTCGTCATCACCAGCCAGCGCGGCCACCACCATCGGCAGTTCGTGGCCGTTAGTGCCGATAGCCTCCATGTCGTTGTTCATGGCCAACAGCACATTCGACGTGCCGATAAAGGCATTGCCCAGCCCCGCCTTCATCGCCTCGACACACCATCCCTGCCACAGGAAGCCATGGCGGCGACGGGTGCCGAAGTCCGAGATCGACAGGTTCTCCAGCTTGCGCAGACGCTCGATCTTCTCCCACAGCTTCGTCTTGGCGCGGGAATAGAGGATATCCAGTTCGAACCGGCCCATCCGGCGTAGAGCAGCGCGGGCGCGCAGTTCGTTGATGATCGACAGGGCCGGGATTTCCCACAGCGTCACGTCCGCCCAAGTGCCGCTGAAGGTCAGGCTGTATTGCCCATCTTCGCGTTTCGACAGCTCGTATTCCGGCAGTTGATAGGTCGCCAGCCACGCCAGAAAGTCCGGCGTGAAAATCTGCTTCACCCCATAGAAGGTGTTACCGCCCAGCCAGATCAGTTCGCGGTTGGTAAAGCGCAGAGTGCGCGCGTGATCCAGTTGCGCCCTCAGTTCCCCTTCCTCGATCTCGGCGGCCAGATGCACCGTGGTCGAGCGGTTGATGACGCTGAAGGTCACCGGCACATCGCGGAAACGACGCCAGATCAGTTGCAGCATCAACAGCTTGTAGAAGTCCGTGTCGAGCAGGCTGCGGACTATGGGGTCCAGTCGCCAGCTGTGGTCATAGGCACGTTTGGCGAGATCGACACTGGCCATACTCAAGGGGTCTCCGTCGCGGGTGGCACATCATCAGTGGCGATGACGCGTCCTTCGCGTTCCGGTTTAATATAGGGCGCAGGTGCAGGCGTTGTCATGTTGCCTCTCATCAGGGCACGGCCTGCCTCCAAGCCGCCCGACAGTTGCAGCGTCAGGCGTTCGCGGTCGCGGTGGCGTACATCCTCGATGGTTTCCTCGATCTCCACATCCGGCACATCCAGTTCGCGCAGAACCTCGGCCCCGAAGGCGAGCGCAGATTCGAAGGTCTCGCGGATTTCATAGTCCACGCCGTACTGGATCAGGCGGATCGATGCGCCGCGGTCATAGGCACGGGCATAGACCTTCACATTGGGGAACTCGTGCTTGACCAACTGGACGATATGGTCGGTCGCCTTGGGGTCATCGATACAGACCAGAACCGCCTCGGCCTTGGTGATACCCGAGGCGCGCAGCGTATCGAGACGGCAGCCGTCGCCGTAATAGACCTTGAAGCCGAAGTTGGCGGCGGCCTGGATCATGTCGACATCCTTTTCGATGATCGACACATCCACACCGTGCGCCAGCAGCGGCTGCGACACAACTTGAGCGAAGCGGCCAAAGCCGATGATCAGAACGCGGCCTTCGAGGTCGTGTGCGACATCCACATCATCGACATCGTCAATGCCGCGCTCTTTTTCCGGCGGCATCAGGCGAGACAGCGCCAGTGTCGTCAGCGGCGTCAGTGCCATGGACAGGATGACAATCGCCGTCAGTGCCGCACTGGCTTGAGCGTCGATCACCCCTGCGGTGGCGGCGGCGCTATAGAGAACAAAGGCGAACTCGCCGCCTTGGGCAAACAGGGCCGCACGTTCGATCGCTTCGCGGTTAGAGGCTTTCAGCACCCGTCCGACGACATAGATCACAACAGCCTTGGCAATCATGAAGGCGGCAAGACCGGCCAGCACGATCTGCCAGTCATTCATGACCACCGACAGGTCCAGCGCCATACCGACCGACAGGAAGAACAGGCCCAGCAGAATAGCGCGGAACGGCTCGACGTCGGCTTCCAGCTGGTGACGGAAAGACGAGTCAGACAAGAGCACGCCCGCAAGGAACGCGCCCATGGCCATCGACAGCCCCACGGCATCGAGCAACCAAGCCGTGCCCGCCACAACCAGCAGCGCCGAAGCCGTCATCACCTCGCGGCCGCCGTTACGGGCAAGGAAGCCGAAGATCGGATTGATCAGATAGCGTCCGAACACCAACACACCGGCCACCGCAGC
>JAEZHG010000033.1 GCA_023436945.1 Pseudomonadota bacterium
CCGGAAGAGGCGCTGAAGGCAATCCAGAACGGCGGCGTTCCGGGTGGCGGCGCGGGCGGCGGTGGCGCTGGTCCGCGCGGCGGTGGTGGCGGCGGTGGTGCTTCGGCCATGCTGCAACCCCAGCCGGTTCAGGCACCGAAACTGCCTAATCCGCAGACCTTCGAGCAGGTTGTCGCCCTGATCGGTGAGAAGCGCGAGATCACGCTACAGATGGACGTCGAGCGTTTCGTGCGTCCAGTCAGCTTCAAGCCGGGTGCCATTACCTATGAGCCGGTCGAGGGGGCTCCCTTCGATATGGCCCGCCGTCTGGCGTCGCGTCTGAAGGAATGGACGGGCCGCACCTGGCTGATCGCGGCCAATGGTCAGGGCGGTGGTGAAACCCTGATCGAGAAAGAAAAGAAGGCCCGCGCCGCACAGCGCGCCGCCGTCGATAGCGATCCGTTTATCGTCTCGCTGCTGGGGGCCTTCCCCGGTGCAGAGGTCAAGGAAATCCGCATCCTTGCACCGACGGTACAGACGCCGGTCATTCCCGATGATGGCGAACCGTCAGAGGACGAAGACTGAATGCAAAAAGGCCGCCCCGATTGGAGCGGCCTTTTCATTTGGGCTTGGCCTTGGATCAGACGATCTGGGCGGCCTTATCGAAGCTGAGACGCGGCGAGCGCGGGAACAGGTTCTCGTCGGTGCCGTATCCGAGGTTGATGACCATGTTCACCTCGATGTCGCCATCAGGGAAGAACTCGTTCTTGATGCCTTCGAAATTGATGCCGGTCATCGGGCCGACGTCCAGACCCAGAGCGCGGGCGGCGCTGATCAGATAGCCTGCTTGCAGCGAAGCGTTCTTGTGCGCGACTTCGCGGCGACCTTCGCGGGTCGGGAACCAGTCTTTTGCGCCCGGAGCGTGCGGGAACAGTTCCGGCAGCTTTTCATGGAAGTCCACGTCGAAGCCGACGATCACAGCCACCGGAGCCTGACGGGTCTTGGCCTTGTTGCCTTCATCCATCAGCGGGATCAGACGGTCCTTGCCGGCTTCGCTGGTGACGAAGACGAAGCGTGCGGGCGTGGTGTTGGCGGCGGTCGGGCCGAACTTGGTCAGCTCGTAAAGCTGCTTGATGGTCTCTTCCGACACCGGCTTGTCGCTCCACGCATTGCGGGTGCGGGCATCGGTGAACAGTTGAGCCAGAACCTGATCGGCGACCGGTTGGCTACGATCATAGGAATTGTCATAAGCCATATCGGCCTCCAAAATAGAACTGATACTGTTGCAGATAGCACCTGTCGGTTCAGATGCAAGGGGCAGGGTACGATTTTTTAGGCGACCGGACCGATCGCGCCCTCTTACAACGCAGGGACTGGAGAGAAGCTGCGGAACATCTTATCTAAGGGCTATGAAAGACCTTAACGCACTGATGCAACAGGCTCAGGCCATGCAGCAAAAGCTGCAGGACGCCCAAGCCAAGATGGCCCAATCCACTGCCGAAGGCACCTCGGGTGGCGGTCTGGTGACTGTGACCCTCAAGGGTGCAGGCGAAATCACCTCGGTGAAGATCGACGACAGCCTGATGGCTCCGGGCGAGGGTGAAATCCTGTCCGACCTGATCGTTGCCGCCCATGCCGATGCCAAGCGCAAGCTGGATGAAGTGAACAACGCCCTGATGCGCGAAGCTGCGGGTCCGATGGCCGGAATGAATATTCCGGGCATGCCGAAGCTGTTTTAATGGCGACCTCTGCCGGGCCGGAAATCGAACGCCTCATCTCCCTGTTGGCCAAGCTGCCGGGGATGGGGCCGCGCTCGGCCCGTCGGGCGGCGCTGGCGCTGCTGAAGCGACGCGAGCAACTGCTCGTGCCGCTAGCGGCGGCGTTGGCTGAAACTGCCGAGAAGGTTTCCAACTGCTCGGTCTGCGCGGCACCCGATACGCGTAACCCCTGCGCCATCTGTTCGGACCAGAGCCGCGACAATGCACTTATATGTGTGGTCGAAGAGGCTGGCGCGCTCTGGGCCCTGGAGAGATCCGGCGCGTTCCGTGGCAAATATCATGTGCTGGGCGGGTTGTTATCTGCGCTGGATGGCGTTGGTCCTGACCAGATCCGCGTCGGTGAACTGATCGGCCGTGCCAAGGCGGGCGAGGCCAAGGAAGTGGTGCTGGCCCTGCCTGCCACGGTCGATGGCCAGACGACGGCGCATTATCTGGCCGAAAAGCTGGCGGCTGCCGGTGTCGAGGTGACATCTCTGGCCCGCGGCGTTCCGGTCGGTGGTGAACTCGACTGGCTGGATGACGGCACCATTGTTCAGGCCTTGCGCGCACGTCGTCCAGCCTGAACCGTTTCTCTAAGCTGACTTGCGTTTACGGACCAAGTGTCGGAACGTATTGAGAACATCCTTTGCTGTGACCGATATTGTCGCAGGTAAGGCGTTTATGGATCAGGTCGCATGGGCGGCGTCCGGATCGCAGGAGGTAGGACTTGCTGGATATTCTCGTGATTGTGGCTGTGGTGGCGTCGCTGGTTGCGGCGGTGCTGGGCTTTTTGGCCTTCAACGCAGCCCGTAAGGCCGAGGCGGCAGCAAGTTCCGATGACCTTGGTGATCTGGTTGAGGCTGCAATCCGCCGTGAACTGAGCCAGATGCGACTTGAGTTCGATGCCAAGGCGGCAACCCAACGTCAGGAACTGTCGCAGTCCCTGGCGTCCAGCGCGGCGCAACTGGGCCAACAACTGTCTGCACTGACCACCAGTTTCGATACCCGCCTGACCGCCTTTGCCGAAATCCAGCAAAAGACCGGCACTGATCTGGCCGATGGCCAGCACAAGCGCCTGACCGAGACCAACCAAGGCCTGCAAAAACTGATCGAGACCCTTCAAGTTCAGCAGAAGGAAGGTCGCGAGGCCATGGCTGTGGAACTGGAGAAGGTCCGCGACACGGTCGGCCAGAACCTCGAGACCCTGCGCAAGGACAATGAGGAAAAGCTGGAGAAGATGCGCGCCACAGTCGAGGAGAAGCTGCAAGGCACCTTGGAACAGCGCCTCGGCGAAAGCTTCAAACAGGTTTCGGACCGTCTGGAGGCGGTTCACAAGGGCCTTGGCGAGATGCAGAGCCTTGCATCCGGCGTGGGCGATCTGAAACGCGTTCTGACTAATGTGAAGACGCGCGGCGGCTGGGGCGAAATGCAACTGGGTGCCATCCTCGAAGAGATGCTGGCTCCGGAGCAATATGTCTCCAATACCCAGATCGATCCCTCATCGGGCCAGCGCGTCGAGTTTGCCGTCCGTATGCCGGGGCAGGGTGACGGCGAGCCGATCCTTCTGCCTATCGACGCCAAATTCCCGCACGAGGACTATGACCGTCTGCTCTCGGCCCATGATCTGGGTGACATTGTCCAGATCGATGCAGCGGCCAAACAGTTGGAACGCGCTGTGCGACTTCAGGCCAAAACGATTTCGGACAGCTATATCAAGCCGCCGTACTCGACCGACTTTGCTGTCATGTATCTGCCGACCGAGGGCCTCTATGCCGAGGTGGCGCGCCGCCCTGGCCTGATCCGCGAAATCCAGACCCAGCACCGCGTCATGGTGGCGGGTCCATCCAACCTCGCGGCCTTCCTTAACTCGCTCCAGATGGGTTTCCGTACCCTCGCCATCCAGAAACGCTCCAGCGAGGTCTGGCAGGTTCTGGGCGCGGCCAAGGCGGAGTTCCAGAAATACGGTGACGTGTGGGACAAGCTGGGCAAGCAACTCGACACAGCGCGCAAGACCGTGGACGAGGCTGGCAAGCGGACCCGTGCCGTCGAGCGTCGCCTGCGTGGCGTAGAGGTTCTGGATGCTCCGGTAGCGGCAGCACTTCTGGACGCGCCGGATGTCGATGACATGCCTGAAGCCTAAGGGCCGCAAAGCCACTTGAGAAAATGATGACAAGCACGCTTGACAGATCGTGAGGCCTGTCTGTAAAGTCTACTTGTCATCACTTGAGGGGCACCATGTTTAGTCGCCTGTTTTCCACCAACAAAGGTCGCGCCATCAGCGCGGTCGGCTTCTTTGCGATCTGCTTGATTGCTGGCGGCGTTCTGGGGTTCCTCCAGAATTATGAAGGCGCTGCTGCATTCGAAGCCCGCAGCCTCGTCTGGGTGATCGCCGTGATCGCCGCCGTCGTCGCGATCGTAGGCTTCGCCTATGGTGCCTACTGGATGAAATCCATCGATGAGGCGGCGCAAGAAGCTCACAAATGGTCTTGGTACTGGGGCGGATCTGCAGGTCTGGCTGTCGGTATGATGATCTGCCTGCTGTCGATGGCACCGCAATCGGCACAGTGGGCGATCCCCGCCATGAATGGCCGTACCGACCCGTTTGCATATGCCATCACTGGCGCATTCGGCCTGATGGTGATCATGCTCATCGGCTATGGCATTGCCTGGGCCTGGTGGTGGTTCAGCCGTCGATGAGGAGAGCTACCTATGAATAACCGCCTCAAGGTTCTCCGCGCCGAGCGTGACTGGTCACAGGCCCATCTGGCTGAACTGCTCAACGTCTCGCGCCAGACCATCAATGCACTCGAAACCGGAAAATACGATCCGTCGCTACCGCTGGCGTTCAAGATCGCACGCCTGTTCGAGATGCACATCGAAGACATCTTTATCGACGAAGCCAACTAAGCGGCTTCAAACGGTCCCCAAGCGGACCACCCTCAGGGGAGGAAATCCATGATCAAGTCTCTACGCAAACTGGCTGCGTCTGCCGCCCTCGTCTCGACATTGTTCGTTGCTCCGGCGGTTATGGCTCAAACGCCATCCGCTGCCACGGTCACCGTGCCTCAGGCCCAAGGTCAAGGTCCGGCTATGTGGGTGATCCGCGATGCGGACAGCACCATCTATCTCTATGGCAGCTTCCACTTGCTGAAGCCGACGACGGCTTGGGGGCAAGCACATGTGGATGCGGCTTTCGCCTCGGCGGACGAGATCTGGTTCGAACTGACCGACATTGATGACCAGGCCCAGTCGGTAACCCTCGTGCAGCAACTGGGTCTGTCGCCAGACCGTCCGCTGTCGAGCATCATGTCAGCAGACGACATCGCCAAGCTAGATGCCATCGCCAAAACCATGGGCGCGACTGCGGCTGCATTCGAGCCGATGCGTCCGTGGCTGGTTTCGATGCAGCTGGCTGTTGTTCAGTTGATGATGGGCGGCTTTGATCCGAACCTCGGCGTCGAGAAAGTCCTGATGGCGCGTGCCGAGGCCATGGGTAAGCCGATGAAGGGCTTCGAGACCATGGCCGAGCAGATGCAAATCCTTGCCGGTATCTCCGAGGAAGGTCAGGTCGAGATGCTGCGCGCGACCCTGCGTGATCTCGACAAGGGGCCTGCCATGATGGAAGAGCTCGCCAATGCCTGGGCCACCGGCAACGTCAACAAGATCGACGAGCTGATGATCAAGGAAATGAAGGAGCAACAGCCTGATGCCTATGAGGCCATGCTGACCCGCCGCAACATGAACTGGGTAAACCAGATCAAGGGCATTCTTGCAGGCTCCGGCACAAGCTTCATCGCAGTGGGTGCAGGTCACCTTGCGGGTGAGGACAGCGTGCAGGCCCTCCTGGCCGCTGACGGTATCGTCGCGGAGCGCGTGCTTCACTAAGCATCTGTGCGATCATAGATTTAAAGGCCCGATGCCCGCGCGTCGGGCCTTTCTTTTTAAGGGCCGCCCGCTATGCTGTCCCTACCGAGCCACTGCGCCGGTCAAGGGCGGGTATAGTTCAGAGGTAGAACGTCAGCTTCCCAAGCTGAATGTCGGGGGTTCGATTCCCCCTACCCGCTCCAAACTCTCCATACATATGAACAGCCAAGACCCGACTGAGTGAAATGCGGTCGGCCTTATATGTAGGGTGGGGAAGAGGCGTTCTCGGCAATTTTCGATCACCGACTAAAGTTCTTCCTAAAGTTCGATATTTGGGCAAAGAATCGGTTGCCTTCGTTTAAGTGCCTGCCTATACAGCCACCTCGCTCGACGGCGGGCCGCACTTCGGTGGGGCGGGCCGGAGAGGGTTGGCCTT
>JAEZHG010000034.1 GCA_023436945.1 Pseudomonadota bacterium
GTGCTACGCGGTTCTGGACCAGAACCTGTGCGGTATCGAGGTCGGTACCCGGTTCGAAGGTCACGGTCACGGACACAGCGCCATCAGCCGTCGAGGACGACGTCAGATAGAGCATGCCCTCGACGCCGTTCACTTCCTGCTCGATCGGGGCGGCCACAGTCTCGGCCAGCGTCTCGGCAGAAGCGCCCGGATAGGCAGTGTTGATGGTGATCGTCGGTGGCGCAATATCGGGATACTGCGACAGCGGCAGGTTCGGATAGGCGAAGGCACCAACCAGCGTAATGAAGGTGGCGATAACGATCGCGAAGATCGGCCTATCGATAAAGAAGCGGGAGAAATTCATAACTGTTTTCCGGCCTTAAGCCTCTCTTTCGATCAATCTGCGTTGACGAAGGTGGCGGAGGAGGCCGTCGACGCAGCGGTCGTCGGGGCCGGGTTTGCCGGAGCGTCTGAAGGCTTGATCTCGCCGTTCTGGGCGGTGACCTTCTGACCCGGACGGGCGCGCTGCTGGCCGTTGATGATCACGCGGTCATCCGGCGTCAGACCCGTACGGATCACGCGCAGACCATTCACGACCGGACCCAGTTGCACCGGCTTGGCACCCACCGTGCCGTCCTGGGCAACGGTGAAGACCATGCGACGGGTACCATCGGCGATGATGGCCGAGTCAGGCACCAGCATGGCCTGATAGGAAGCCGCGCCAGCCAGTTGGGCATGACCGAACATGCCCGGCTTCAGGAAGCCGTTGGCATTGGCAATCACGGCACGCAGGCGGATGGTGCCCGAGGCCGGATCATTGGCGTTGTCGGTGAAGTCGAGCGTACCGGAATGGGTGAACTCGGCTTCGTCCTGCAGGCGGACCTTGATCGGGACCGGGCCCTTGGCGGATTCACGCTGGTAACGCAGGGCCGTGGCTTCCGAACCGTCGAATACGAAATAGATCGGCGAGGCCGAGACGATGGTGGTCAGAACGTCGCCAGCGGACGAGCCGCCGCCGATCAGGTTGCCCGGATCGACGCGACGGTCAGACACGCGACCCGAGATCGGGGCGGTGACGCGGGTGAACTCGAGTTCCAGATTGCGGGCGCGGATCGCGGCATTGGCAGCGGCCAGTGCGGCCTCTGCGGTCTGTACGGCGGCCTTCTTGGCATCGAATTCGGCTTGGGAGACCGCTTGCGAAGCCAGCAGGGTCTCGGCACGGGCCAGATCGGCCTTGGCCAGAGCGCTCTGGGCCTGTGCCTGTGCCAGCTGGGCGCGTGCCGAGGCAAGGGCGGCCTGTGCCGGACGCGGGTCGAGGGTGAACAGCAGTTGGCCCTGACGGACATAGTCGCCGTCCTTGAAGTGGACCTGCTGGATGTAGCCGCCTACGCGGGCGCGTACATCGACATTGCGGGTGGCTTCAAAGCGTCCGGTGAACTGGTCCCAGTCAACGACCTCCTGCGACAGGGCGGTGGCAACAGTAACAGGCGGTGGGCCTTGTTCCGGTGCCTGCTGTCCTTTGGAACAGCCATAGAGGGCAACTGTCGCTAGGACAGACGCCACCGCGATCTTAACCGTGCGCATCGGCACAATCTCCTGGGGTATGAACTCGAGTTTTCAACTGAACGCGCGAAAAAGGGAGGGGGCGCCCAGTCAACAGGTGTGGACTTAAAGCTTAGGAGAACAGCACTTGTCAACAGCTGATGACAAGCCCATACTGCCCCCATTGAGCAAACGAGCTAAGTGTTGACCTCTGAAGTAAAACATCGCTCCCGCAATGCGGTTGCAACGCGTCAGGCCATACTAGATGCGGCACGTTCACGTTTTATGGCGCATTCCTATGATGACGTGGGAATGCGCGATGTTGCGCGTGACGTTGGCGTCGATGCGGCACTGGTGTCGCGCTACTTCGGTGGCAAGGAAGAGTTGTTCGTAGAAGTGCTCGACAGCTGCAAGAAGCGCAGCCTGATGGACGGCGACCGCGCCACCTTCGGCGAGCGTATTGCCCGTGAAGCGATCATGGGTTCGGCGGATGAGGAAGAAGAGGTCGGATTTACCGGTCTTCTGGTTCTGCTGCGCTCGCTGGGATCATCCAAAGCTCTGGATATTGTTCAGCAAAGTTCGAACAAATCGTTCTTCGAGCCACTGACCGAATGGTTGGGCGGAAAGCATGCCGCGGGGCGTGCGCGACTGGTCGCCGGTATCATCATGGGCGTCGCCATCAGCCGTGAACTGACCCATGGTTATTCTGTGGTCGGTGAGGCCGAGCGCGAGGCCATGGTGCGACATCTGGCGGGCATACTTCAGGCCATCGTCGACGGCGAATAAGAAAAAGGCGGGCCCATCGGACCCGCCTTTCCTTTTGTCTTGTCTGTGAGGGCCTAGGCCCAGTGCATCGGCACATGGCGCGCTGCGGCCCAGTGGATGGCGCGGATGGCATCGACGATGGCGCGGGTCGCCGCCTCGGTGCCGAGTTCACCGCCCAGATCACGCGTGACCTGACCCGAGGCCTGAACGGCGGCCACGGCGGCCTCGATGGAATCCGCCTCGTCTTCCAGACCAAAGCTGTGACGCAGCATCATCGATGCAGACAGGATGGTGCCAATCGGGTTGGCCTTGTCCTGCCCTGCGATGTCTGGTGCCGAGCCATGGATCGGTTCGAACAGGCCAGGGCCTTCACCGCCCAGCGAAGCCGACGGCAGCAGGCCGATGGAGCCACCCAGCACCGAGATTTCGTCCGACAGGATGTCGCCGAACATGTTCTCGGTCAGGATGACGTCATAGTCGCGCGGGCGCTGGATCAGGTGCATGGCCATGGAGTCGACCAGTGCGTGCTCCAGAGTGATGTCCGGAAACTCTTCGGTATGGATGCGGGTGACGGTCTCGCGCCACAGACGCGAGGTCTCCAGCACATTGGCCTTGTCCACCGAGGTCACCTTGCCACGGCGTTGCTCGGCAGCCTTGAAGGCGGCGCGGGTAACGCGCTCGATCTCTTCGACACTATAGGTGCACAGGTCCGACGCGGTGGTCTCGGTGCGGGTGCGCTCGCCGAAATAGACGCCTCCGGTCAGTTCGCGGAAGACCAGCAGGTCCACACCCTCGACGATCTCGCGCTTCAGTGGCGAGCGGTGGGCCAGCGCGGGCGAGACCTGCAACGGGCGCAGGTTGGCGAACAGACCCATGGCCTTGCGCAGCGCCAGCAGGCCCTGCTCGGGGCGAACGGGCTTGCCGTCATATTTGGGATCACCCACGGCACCCAGCAGAACCGCATCGGCCTTGGTGCAGGCCTCTTCGGTCGCCTTGGGCAGGGGCTCGCCCGTGGTGTCGATTGCGATGCCGCCGATCAGATGCGGCGTGAACTCGAAGCGGTGACCGTAGATGTCACCGATGCAGGTCAGGACGCGCTCTGCGGCCTTGGTAACTTCTGGACCAACGCCGTCGCCAGCCAGCGAGACGATATTGAAGGTGCGTTTCTCGCTCATTGGGCAATCCTAGCTTGGGCTTGAGGGGCAGGGTCGTTACGGGCCGCTTCGAACGCGGCAATCTGGTCGTCCTTGGCCAAGATCCAGCCAAGGGTATCGACGCCATCAAGCATGCATTGGCGCGCGAAAGCTTCGACCTTGAATGGGACGGGGGCGGCGTTGCCGCGCTGGATCTGGTTGTTCTCCAGATCGATGGTTACGGGTTGGTCCTGATGGGCGGCCAGATCGTCCCAGACCTCCTGGCTGACCACGATGGGCAGTAGGCCGTTCTTCAGGGCGTTGGAGGTGAAGATGTCGGCGATCTCGGTCGAGATGACGACCTTGAACCCATAGTCCAGCAGCGCCCACGGCGCGTGCTCGCGCGAGGAGCCACAGGCGAAGTTTGGACCGCCCAGCAGGATGCGGTGCTCGCTCGGGTCGATGCGGTTAAGGATGGCCTCGGGCTTGATCGAGCCATCGGCCTCATAGCGCCAGTCACGGAAGGCGTGCTGGCCCAGACCATCGCGGGTTGTCACGGTCAGGAAGCGGGCGGGAATGATCTGGTCCGTGTCGATATTGGCTTGCGACAGGACAACAACCTTGGAGGTCAGGGACTTGAACGGTTCCATCAGGCGACCTCCTCGGTAATGGCAGGATACTGGCGCGGGTCGGCCAGATATCCGGCGACGGCGCTGGCGGCAGCGGTGGCAGGGCTGGCCAGAATGGTGCGCGCGCCCTTGCCTTGGCGGCCTTCGAAATTGCGGTTGGAGGTCGAGACACACAGTTGCCCCTCGCCCACAGCATCGCCGTTCATGGCAATACACATGGAGCAGCCGGGGATACGCCATTCAGCTCCGGCGGCGATGACGACCTTATGGATGCCCTCTGCTTCGGCCTGCTGGCGAACAGCCTCGGAGCCGGGGACGACCAGCATGCGAACGCCATCTGCGATCTTGCGACCGCGCAGAATGTCGGCAGTGGCGCGCATGTCGGTCAGGCGGCCATTGGTGCAGGAGCCGACAAAGACCACATCGACCTTCTCGGTGGTCGTGGCTTGACCCGCAGTGAAGCCCATATAGGCCAGAGCCTTGGCGTCGGATTCCGATTGTGGATGCGGTGCGGCCTCGCCGATCGGCATGGCGGCATCGGGGGTGGTGCCCCACGTGGCCATAGGCTGGATGGTGCTGCCGTCCAGAGTGACTTCCTTGTCGAATACCGCGCCTTCATCGGTCGCCAGCGACAGCCAGTCCTTGGCCGCGGCCTCATAGTCGGCGGGCACATATTTGCGGCCACGCAGCCAGTCGATGGTGGTCTGGTCCGGCGCGATCATGCCTGCGCGTGCGCCGGCCTCGATGGACATGTTGCATAGGGTCATGCGCCCTTCCATGTCCAGCGAACGGATCGCCTCGCCGGCATATTCCAGCACATAGCCGGTGCCGCCGCCGAAACCGATTTCGGCAATAATGGCCAGAGCCACGTCCTTGCCCGTGACGCCGGTTTGCAACTGGCCGGTCACGTTCACGCGCATGGTTTTGGCCTTGCGCTGGATCAGGCACTGGGTCGCCAGAGTATAGCCGACCTCGGAGGTGCCGATGCCGAAGGCCAGAGCGCCGAACGCGCCGTGGGTGGCGGTATGGCTGTCACCGCAGACAACGATCATGCCCGGTTGGGTCAGGCCCAGTTCCGGACCCATGACGTGAACCACGCCGCGCTGGTCGCTGTCCCATCCGGCCAGTTCGATGCCGAAACGCTTGGTGTTGGCTTCCAGAGTCTCGACCTGTTTGCGGGCCTGCACGGTAATATAGGGGCGCTGACCATCCGGTCCTGCGGGCAGGGTCGGGGTCGAGTGATCCAGCGTGGCGAAGGTGCGATCCGGACGGCGAACCTTGAGACCACGGGCATCAAGCTCTGCAAAGGCCTGTGGCGAGGTGACCTCGTGGACCAGATGCAGGTCCACATACATCACACCCGGCGTGTGTTCGTTCTCCGCCACGACGACGTGACGGTCCCACACTTTTTCATAAAGGGTCTTTGGCTGGCTCATTGGTACTCTCCCCCGCCGCAGATGCGGGCAGGGCTTTTAGGTTCAGGCGTTGGCGACGTTGGCAGGAGCTTCCAGACGACGGACGCCGAAAAGGCGGTCGATCTGCAGGCCCAGATTGTTGATGCAACGGGTGCCGTCGCGGCTGGCCACGGTCAGGTCCAGCATGCGCCAGTCACCGGCATCGTTCATCTTCATGCCGTGGATTTCAAAACCGCGACGCTCTACGAGGCCGATCAGACGCTGAAGCGAACCGTCAGCGCGGTCGATCTGGATGTGGATCGTGTTGCTCATCGTGAGCCCTCCATCATTTCAGAGTTGTTCTTGCCGGGGGGGACCAACGGCCAGACATTGTCTTCAGGGTTGATAATGACGTGCGCCAGTATGGGGCCGTCGGCGGCCAGCAGGCGTTTCAGGCCGTCTGTGACCTGTTCCTTGCTGTCGATACGGAAGGCCTCGATGCCAAAGGCTTCGGCGACCTTCACGAAGTCGGGGTTGTCGGACAGGTCGACCTCGGAGAAGTTCCGTTCGAAGAAGAACTCCTGCCACTGGCGCACCATGCCCAGACGCGAATTGTCCAGCAGAACGATCTTCAGCGGAATGTTGAAGCGTTTGACCGTGGCCAATTCCTGAATGTTCATCATCACGCCGCCGTCGCCGGTGATGGTGACGACGCAGGCGTCCGGATCGGCCAGCTTGGCACCGATACCGGCAGGCAGGCCAAAGCCCATGGCACCCAGACCACCCGAGGTGATGTGGGCTTGCGGGCGCGAGAACTCGCAGTGCTGGGCGACCCACATCTGGTGCTGGCCCACATCGCATGCGGCCATGAAGGACGGGCCTGCCAGCTTCGACAGCTCGTTCAGCAGGGCGGGGGCATAGACGCCTTCGCCCGGCGCATCATAGTTGACGGCGCAGGCGGCCATCTCGGCGCGGCACTTGTCGGACCAGTCCTGCACATTGATAGAGGCACCCGAAGCGATCTCGCGGTTCAGGGCCTCCAGATTGGGTTTCAGGTCGCCGACAACCGGAACGGCCACAGGGCGCAGCTTGCCGATTTCCGACGCATCGACGTCGAAATGGATGACGCCCGCATCAGGGGCGAACTCGGCCAGCTTTCCGGTGGCGCGGTCATCGAAACGCGCGCCGATGACGATCAGCAGGTCGGAACCCTGAACTGCATCATTGGCGGCGCGGGTGCCGTGCATGCCCAGCATGCCCAGATAATTGTCCTGGCCGGTCGGGATCGTGCCCAGCGCGTTCAGGGTCGAGACCTGCGGAATACCGGTCAGGCGTGCGAACTCGCGCACAGTTTCGACCGCGCCGGAGATCTTTGCGCCGCCGCCTATATATATAATGGGGCGCTTGGCCGAACGGATGGCATCGGCTGCAGCCTTGATTGAGGCGCTGGCGGCGATGGCATTGTCGTTTGGCAGGTGGAAGGCGCGGGTCTTGGCCGTGGTCTGGAACTGGATGTCCTTTGGCAGGTCGATCAAGACGGGACCCGGACGGCCTGTACGCGCGATGTGGAAGGCTTCTTCCATGATGGCCGGAATGTCGGCGGCATCGCGCACCAGATAGGAGTGCTTCACCAGAGGCATCGTCACGCCCATGATGTCGACTTCCTGAAACGCGTCCGTTCCCATGACGCCCTGCGGGACATTGCCTGTGATGCAGACCATGGGAACAGAATCCAGCATCGCATTGGCGATACCGGTAACCAGATTGGTCGCCCCCGGACCGGAGGTGGCCATGCAGACACCGACCTTGCCTGACGCACGCGCATAGGAGTCGGCGGCAAAGGCTGCACCCTGCTCGTGGCGGCACAGATAGTGACGCACGCTGGAGCCAGCGATGGCGTCATAGATCGGCATGATGGCCCCGCCCGGATAACCGAACACTACATCCACGCCCATCCGCTCCAGAGTGGAGACGACGAGGCTCGCACCGGTTTGAACGGTGGTCTCGTTGGCGGGCATTTGAATCGTAGCGACGGTCATCAGGGCGGGTTTCCGGGGAAGTGGATTAAGCGGCCAGATCAGGCAGCTTGAGGTTTGGCGGCTTGCAACCAAGCCATGCGTTCACGCAGGCGCGCACCGACCTCTTCGATCTGGGTGTCGCGGTCGACCTGCATCAGGCGCTCGTATTCCGGCTTGCCCTGCTCGTTCTCTTCGATCCAGCGGCGGGCGAACTCGCCCGACTGGATGTCGTTCAGAACGTCCTTCATGCGGTCAGCGGTCTCGTCATTGACGACGCGCGGACCCGAAACCAGAGCGCCCCACTTGGCGGTTTCCGAGATGAAGTGGTGCATCTTGGAGATGCCGCCTTCGTAGAACAGGTCCACGATCAGCTTCAGTTCGTGCAGGCATTCGAAATAGGCGATCTCGGGCTGGTAGCCGGCTTCGACCAGGGTGTTGAAGCCGCGGATGACCAGTTCCTTGGCACCGCCGCACAGGACGGCCTGTTCACCGAACAGATCGGTTTCGGTCTCTTCGCGGAAGGTGGTTTCCAGCAGGCCGCCGGTCGCACCGCCATTGCCCTTGGCATAGCCCATGGCGCGGTCGCGGGCCTTGCCGGTGACGTCCTTCTCGATAGCGAACAGCGACGGCACGCCACGACCACGCTGGAACTCGCGGCGGACCAGATCGCCCGGACCTTTCGGCGCGACCAGAATGACGTCCATGTCCTCACGCGGGGTGATGCGGCCATAGATGATCGAGAAGCCGTGGGCGAACAGCAGGGCCGAGCCCTTCTTGGCGTTCGGCTCGATGATGTCCTTATAGACCTCGGCCTGAACCATGTCCGGCGTCAGGATGGCGATTATGTCCGCATCCTTGACGGCTTCGGCAGGCTCGGCGGTGGTCAGGCCGTCTTCGGTGGCATGCTTCCAGCCGGTGCCGCCGTGACGAACGCCGACGATCACGTCGTGACCGGAGTCCTTCAGGTTCTGGGCGTGGGCGCGGCCCTGCGAGCCATAGCCGATGATGGCGATCTTCTCACCGGCGATAGCGCCCGGCTTGATGTCTTCGTTGGTGTAGATGGTGATGGCCATAGTTCAGGCGTCCTCGGAAACGGTGTCGGTTTGGGCGATGGCTTGGTAGCGATCCGGCGTCTGTGCCGGAGGCGGGTTCGGGATGGTCACGGCACCCTGCGAAGCCGAAGCGACGCTGGCGCGGTATTTGGCAAAGACGCCGCGGGCCTCGCGCAGTTCACGCATTGTGAAGGCGGCGCGGCGGGCGGTCAGATCGGCATCGGTGTCGATGCGGCGGTTGGTGACATCGATGGTGATGATGTCGCCGGTCTCGATCAGGGCGATCGGGCCACCGACAGCAGCCTCCGGCGAGATATGACCCGCAACGAAACCGTATGAGGCACCGGAGAAGCGGCCATCGGTCAGCAGGGCGACGTTCTCGACCTTGCGACCCTTCAGGGCCGCGGTGATCTGCAGCATCTCGCGCATACCGGGGCCGCCCTTGGGGCCTTCATAGCGGATGATGATGACATCGCCTTCGCCCGCCTCGCCCGACTGGACGGCGGCGAACGCGTCCTCTTCACAGTCATAGACCTTGGCCGGACCTTCAAAGCGGTCGACCTTGTGGCCGGTCAGTTTGATGATCGCGCCCTCTGGGGCGACGTCACCATAGATGACAGCATAGGAGCCGCGCGCCATGACGGGTTCGTCAACGTTGGTGACGACCTGCTGGCCCGGTGCTTCTTCAGCCTTGGCCGCCTCGGCAAACAGGCTCTCGCCTGAAACGGTCGGGGTGTTGATGATCTTGCCCGCTTCGGCCAGACGCTTGGCGACCAGACGGGTGCCGCCAGCGACATACAGGTGCGAGGCTAGGAAACGGCCACCCGGCTTCAGGTCACAGATGACCGGAGCCTCGACACAGGCCTGATGGCAGTCCTCGATACCGAAATCGACACCGGCCTCTGCGGCGATAGCCGTCAGGTGCATGACCGCATTGGTCGAGCCGCCCGAGGCCGAGCAGGCGATGGCTGCGTTCTTCAGGCTGGCGCGGGTGATGTATTTGCGGGCGTTGTCTCCGGCAAAGACGCGCTCGACTGCCAACTGGCCACAGCGATAACCCTCGGCAGCCTTGTCCGGATCGACGGCGGGAACGTCATTGGCCCCCATGGGCGAGATACCCATCATCGACAGGGCCATGGCCATGGTGTTGGCCGTGAACTGGCCACCGCAGGCACCGGCTCCGGGGCAGACGGCGCTTTCGACCTTCTTCAGTCCGTCATCATCCAGCGTGCCTGCGCCGTGAGCGCCGATGGCTTCAAAGACTTCCTGAACCGAGACTTCCTTGCCGTCGATACGGCCCGGCATGATGGTGCCGCCATAATAGACCAGACCTGGAATGTTCAGACGGGCCAGCGCCATGGCCGCTGCAGGAATGGTCTTGTCGCAGCCGACGATGCAGATGACGCCATCCAGCTGATGGCCCTCGATAGCCAGCTCGATAGAGTCAGCGACAACTTCGCGGCTGATCAGCGAGGCCTTCATCCCCGGCGTGCCCATCGAAATGCCGTCGGTGACCACGATGGTGTTGAAGTCCACCGGCCAACCGCCCGCATCCATGACGCCCTGACGGACATCCTTGGCCAGACGGTCCAGATGCATGTTGCAGGGGGTGACCGTCGACCAGGTGTTCACGATGCCGATCATCGGCTTCTTGAAGTCACCATCCTTCATACCAGCGGCGCGCAGATAGGAACGTGCGGCAGCGCGGCTCGGCCCTTCGGTTACCGAAGCACTGCGTGCGTTTGGTGCGGAACTCTTTGGGGTCTGGTCGGTCATAAACTTCGGGGAATCGGAGGGCAGGGGAGAAAGCGGCAACAAAAAACCCGCTTCCAGTTGGAGAGCGGGGTGGTGCAGGTCTGACTAGGTTTTGTCTTGTCAGGTTACAGGCAGCCACACCGCTCGTCGGAGCGGGGTAATAAGTACCGATACGAGGAGTACGCGGCCGGTCACGCGCTCGGCGAAAGCACGAACGGCGGTGGCAAACTTCGCGATGTGTGAAGCGGTGTTCACAGCGGCAACCTCGATTTAGTTGCCAGCGTTATGCCGAACCTTCTGCTGCATTGCAACAGGACATGAGCGTTGTTGCGCAAAAAAGCTTCATTATTGCGGGCTTTTGCGGAATGTTTGGGCGCAACAGTGCCTAAAATGCAGGTCATTAGGGTTGAAAATGATCTCCAAGCCAACGGCGGAGTGGGAAATTTTACCGCCAAAGGCATAGTCATTCCTTGTGGCCAGTGTTCACCTAACAAGATCATTTCTAAAGTTCCGTATTTGGGCAAAGAATCGGTTGCCTTCGTTTAAGTGCCTGCCTATACAGCCACCTCGCTCGACGGCGGGCCGCACTTCGGTGGGGCGGGCCGGAGAGGGTTGGCCTT
>JAEZHG010000074.1 GCA_023436945.1 Pseudomonadota bacterium
TCCGGTTCCGCAAGGAGTGTCGGTTCGAGTCCGACCACCGGCACCATCTCCTCCCTGACAATCAGATCGCGTTGAGCGGAAGCTTCAGGAAGCGCTGGCCGTTATCCTCTGCGGGCGGCATGTCGCCTGCGCGGATGTTCACCTGAAGCGAGGGCAGGATCAGGCGTGGCGCGCCAAGCGTCGCATCGCGGGCCTCGCGCATTTCAACGAACTCGTCCTCGCTGCGACCGGCAATATGGATGTTGCCCGTTTTCTGGGCGGCGACGGTGGTCTCCCATGCAAACTCGGTTCGGCCCTGCGGCAGGTAATCGTGACCGACGAACACGCGCGTATCATCCGGCAGGGACAGGATTTTCTGGATCGAACGGTAAAGCGTGCGCGCATCACCACCGGGGAAGTCACAGCGGGCCGAGCCATAGTCCGGCATGAACAGCGTATCGCCGACAAACACCGCGTCCCCGATACGGTAGCTGACGCAGGCAGGCGTATGGCCCGGCGTGTGCATCACCTCGACATCCAGTTCACCCAGCTTGAAGCTGTCGCCATCGCCATAGGTTTCGTCGAAGGCGCTTGCGTCAGTCTTGACGTCCGAGGCGGCAAATAACGGCGCAAACACCTTTTGCACGCGGTCGATACGTGCGCCGATGCCAATTGGAACGCCCGTCCGCACGCGGATCTCATGCGCACCCGTCAGGTGATCCGCATGGGCGTGGGTTTCCAACACATGAACCAACGTCCAGCCGCGCTCGGCTACCATCTCCAGCAGACGATCGACCGAGGCGGTCGAGGTGCGCGCGGCAGCGGCATCATAGTCCAGCACCGGATCGATGATCGCCGCCAGCTTTGTTACGGGGTCGGCGACGATGTAGCTGACAGTGTTGGTCGCCGGATCGAAGACGCCAACCACTTCGGGATGTGGATACGAAGCCATGGGGGAACTCCTTTTGTTGAGCTCAATATATTAGCTATTGCTAATTTAGCAAGATCGAATATATAGGAGCCATGTTCGATACCTCCCCCGATATGCTTCACAAGTTCGAGGCCCGTGCCAACGAGGCCTCGGCGATGCTGAAGTGCCTCGCCAACCCGCACCGCCTGCTTCTTCTGTGCCAGCTCGGTTCAGGGGAAATGCAGGTGGCCGAGTTGCAGCAACACATCGGCCTGTCCCAGTCGGCCCTGTCACAACATCTGGCCCGCCTGCGTGAAGACGGCCTTGTAACCACCCGCCGTGAAGGCACGGCTGTTTTCTATCGCATCGAAGATCCGGCAGTGCTTCGCATCATTGCGACACTGGCCGACATCTACTGCCCTCCCGAGGAGTAACCCCGCATGAACACTCTCAAGTCCGTCACCCCCGCCGAACTATCTGACCTGATTGCCAAGGGCGAGGTTGAGCTGGTCGATATCCGCGAGCCTGACGAATACGCCCGCGAGCGTATCGCCGTGGCCCGCAGCGAGCCGCTGTCCACCCTGCCCGCCGCCCTGCCCCTGAACGGTAAAACCATCGTCTTTACCTGCCGCACGGGTAACCGCACCTCGGCAAACGAAGCCAAGCTGGCAGCCTGCGCCTGCGTTCCGGCCATGGTGCTCGAAGGCGGTCTCGAAGGCTGGAAGAAGGCAGGCTTTGCCACCAGCATCGACACCTCCAAACCCATCCACATGATGCGTCAGGTGCAGATGATCGCAGGCACCTTTATCCTTCTGGGTGTTGCTCTGGGCACGCTGGTCCATCCGGCATTCTATGGTCTGAGCGCCTTTGTGGGTGCGGGCCTTTTTGTGGCAGGCAGCACCGGCTTCTGCGGCATGGCCCGTATTCTGGCCTTTGCCCCGTGGAACCGTAAGGCCGCCTGACCATGCCTGACATGACCACCCTGATGCCATGGCTTCTGACCATGGCCAGCGGTGGTGTGGTCGCCCTTCTGCTGACCGTATTCGGCGGCGGCGGATCAGTGCTGGCCGTGCCGCTGCTACTCTATGTTGTGGGTGTCTCCGACCCGCATATCGCCATCGGAGTGTCGGCGGCCGGTGTCGCCCTCAACGCCCTGACCGCTCTGGCCGGACACGCGAGGGCGGGAAGGGTGAAATGGCCCTGCGCCCTGACCTTTGCCGGATTTGGGGCGCTGGGGGCCTGGGTCGGATCATCTCTGGCCAAGACCCTATCGGGCCAAAGCCTGACTCTGGTCTTTGCAGTCGCTATGTTCGGCGTCGGTCTGGCCATGCTCAAGGGGCGCGCAGACACGGGTGATCCGCAGGTTCGTATAAGTTCCAACTCCGCACCCAGACTGGTCCTTGCCGGATCGGGCGTAGGTGCCGCCGCTGGCTTCTTTGGCATAGGCGGCGGATTTCTTGTCGTACCGGGTCTGATGACAGCAACGGGCATGACCCTTGCCGCAGCACAGGCCTCGTCGCTTCTGAGTGTCGCCGCTTTCGGCAGCTCAACGGCGGTCAACTATGCCCTGTCCGGATTGATCTCGTGGCCACTGGTTGCGGCCATGACTGCGGGCGGCGTGGTCGGCACCCTTGCCGGACTGCCGCTTGCCAAGCGCATGAGCAGCAGAGCCGCTCTCGGTCGCAAGCTTTTTGCGGGTCTGATTGTCCTGACTGCGATCTATGTTCTGATCCGCACCCTGTCAGGTCTATAAAAAAGGCGGCGTGGAGTGATCCACGCCGCCTTTGCCTTTGAGGCTATGACGATCAGATGCTCATCGGCATCATATCGTCTTCGGGGATTTGCATCGGCATCGACATATAGGCCGGCAGGTTCAGCTGCGGCTCATAGTTCGCCGAGAAGGCGGTGCCCGAAGCTTGCAGGGCATCCGGCTCGCCCGCGCCATCCCAGTCTGCCAGCTCGACAAGCCAGGTGACGCCGATATCGTCCATCGACACCTGCTCGGCCCATTCACCAAGGCCGCCCAGCAGCCCACCGAGGTGATCCTGAACGTCGCTGAAGAAGTCATCCAGATCGCTGCCGTCGATGGCCAGACCCAGCTTGCCACGGATGTGGTCCGCAAGGTCGGACAGGTTCGAGTTCTCGAAGGCGGTCTCAAGATAGGTCTTCACCTGCGAGGCAAAGTTGGAGGCGAAGGTGAAGCCGCTGTTGGTTTCCAGATAGGACTGCAGACGGCCCGCAAAGTCGATGATGGCACTGGTGCTCAGATACTGCTGGGCGAAATCGGCCAGCGAACCCAGATGCGAGTCCGCGAAGCAGTCGGCCAGATAGTCCTGAACCTTGACCACGAAGGCCTGCACATCGCTCGCATCGATACCACCGGCCAGATAGCCCTGAAGATCGGCGGCGAAGTCAGCTAAGGCACTGCCTTGCAGATACTCATGGATGCGGGCCGAGATCTCGCCAAGGTTGGCGTTTTCGAAGCCAGCTTCCAGATGGGCTTTCACCCGCGCTGCAAAGTCGGCGATGTGCGAACCACCAAAGCGCAGGCTCAGATAGTTCTGAACATCATTGGCGAACTCGACGATGGCGTCGGCGCTCAGATACTCGCCCAGTCGGCCCTTGAAGTCGCTCAGGTAAGAGCCATCCAGCTTAGACTCGATGTGGGCGCGGGCGCGGGCCACAAAGTCGGCGATCTCGAAGTGATCGATGCCACCGGCGAAGTGGGCGCGAAGGTCATTGGCAAACTCGGCCACGGCCTCGGCATTGAAGTGGCCGCGCAGATGCTCGACCATCTCGCCCAGACGGGTACCGGCCAGACCGGCCTCCAGTTGCGCCTTCACATGGTTGGCGAACTGGGCAAGTCGGCTGTTGCCATAGTTGGCGGCCAGATAGGCCTGAACCTCGGCAGCAAAGTCTGCCACCGCGCTGGCCCGCAGATAGTCACGCAGCTGGACCGAGATGGCACCAAGGGCGGTACCGCTCAGGCTGGCGTCGATATGGGCCTGTGCGTCGGCGATAAAGGCACGGACGTCATCGGCATCGAAGCCGTCGGCCAGTGCCGCACGCTTGGCCTCGGCAAAGTTCTGTACGGCAGCGGGGCTGAGATGTTCGCGCAGGTGCACGACCCAGTCACTGAGGTAGGAGCCGTCGAACATGCCCTGCAGGTCAGCCTTCACCAGATTGGCGAACTCGGCAGCCGCAGCCGCCTTGTCTGCGAAGCGGGCCGTCAGTTCGGCCTGAACGCGGGCGGTAAAGGCCTGAATGGCCTCGGCGCTCAGATATTCGCGGGCATTTTCCAGCCAGTCACCGAAATAGGTGCCTGACAGCTTGCCCTCGATATGCTGCTGGGCGCGGGCGATGAAGTCGGCGATGTGGCTGCTCTGCCAGCCCGTCTCCAGATAGTTCTGGAAGCGGTCGGCAAAGTCCTTCACCGCATTGGTGTCAAAGGCATCACGGATACGGTCTGCCATCTCCGACAGGGGCGATGCGTCCAGCGCCTCGTTCCAGAAGGCACGCACGCGGCCCGAGAAGTCGGCCACTTCGCCCGGCGTGATCACACCGTCTGCGAAATAGCTGCGGATCACATCGCTAAAGTCCGTGACAGCGCCGTTGCCGACATTGTCGCCCAGCCATTCGATGGCGTTGAAGACGCTGAGCGGGGCAAAGCCGGCCAGACCGCCGCCGATGCTGTTCAGCATGTTCACATCAAGGAAGCTGCCGATCACCTTGGTGCTGGAGGCACCCCAGATATCTTCAGCGGTCAGGTTGATGGCATTCAGCAGACCGACGCTGAGCAGGGAGCTGGACAGCAGTCCACCCTGGGCGTCGGTCACGTGGACCGTCTTCAGGAAGGCGTTGATGTCAGCATTGTCCAGCGGCTCGCCCGTTGCCGAGAAGATCTCGATCTTGGCACGCGGTGCGATCAGGCCCAGTACGCCTTCGCTCTGGGTCACACGCACCTCGTAGCCGAGGGCGGCAGCCAGATTGGCATCATAGCCGAAGGTCAGGGCGCTGAGATTGGCGACCAGCAGCGGCGCATATTCAACCGTGACCTTGGACAGGTTGTTGTTGGCATCGGCCACCAGCAGGTCCTGACTGCTCAGGTTATAGCCCAGCAGGCTTCCTCCGATGACAGCAAGGGTGTTCTCGGCCTCTGCACCGATGGTCGGGGCGGTATTGCCCGCCGAGGTGCCGAGGTTGGAGCCATCGACAACCACAGAGGTGCTGCCACGGTCGCCGTCACCATCGACCACCGTGCCGCCAATCTGCAGATTGCCATGGCTCGACGGGTCAGCCGAGGTCTTGGCATCCACCAGCAGTTTGTTTGCCGCCAGCAAGTCGTTGATGATGGCGATGTCACTGTCAAAGCCGGTGACCAGATCAACGCCCTTCAGCAGGATACGCTGGTCGGTGGCACCGTTGTTGAAGCCGTTGGCATAGCCACCATTGCTGGAGATGTGGATCAACGTCCCATCTGCTGTCAGTTCGAAGTGCAGGAAGTTGGACAGGTTGCCCGCGCTCTTGCCGACACGACCCTCGCCCTGAAGCAGATCGGCCAGATCAAGCACGTCGCCTTCCTGGCTGATGGCGGCGTTGTTGAAGTCGAGGATGACATCGGTCACCACGCCCGCGGCATTGATCTGGTCGCCACGTTCGAAGCGGAAGATGTCCATACCCGCACCGCCGGTCATGGTGTCGGTGCCGGTGCCGCCGATCAGGACATCGCTGCCATCACCGCCGAGCAGGATGTCGTCACCCGAACCCCCGCGCAGGATGTCATTGCCCTTACCGCCTTCCAGACGGTCGTTGCCGCCATGGCCGTAGATGCGGTTGTTAAGGCCTGCACCCGTCGGACCATCCGAAGCCGTAATCGTATCGCCTGCGTCCGAGCCGTTGATGAACTCAGATGGCAGCACCGTACCGATTAGCGGCGCACCGACCGAGGCATCGGCCAGTTTGAAGTCGGTCTTTTCGGCGACATTGCCCTGTGCGTCCGTGGCCTTGATGGTCAGGGTTGAGATCAGGTCGATCTGGGCCACCGGAGAGATACCGCCGCCCAGCGTCATGGTGCCGAGGAACTCGTTGATCTTCCAGTTATCGAGGGTGCCACCGTCGACCGCCTCGATGATGATCTTGTTGTAGCCCGGCAGGACAGCCCAGTAGCCAGCCTGCGTGACCTTGATACCCAGTTCGGCCGCAAGCTTTTCATCAAAGATGAAGCGTAGGCCCGACAGGCTGACCGCCGAGAAATAGGTCAGTTCGATGGTCTTCAGGTCGTTGTTGGCATCCGATGCCGTGAAGAACTGCTTCTCCTCCAGCTTGAAGATGCCGAACACATCGGCATTCACCAGACCCAGCAGACCGCCTGCATCCGACATGCTGGCGAACGGCGAGTCATTGGCCGGAGCCTGTGCGCCGCGGCCCGTGACATCGACGCTGTAGTCGCCGGTCTTCATGTCGATCTCGACCGTCTCGCCACGGATGGTGGTGACGGTCAGCTTGCCGTTGGCGAAGCTGTGGGACAGCACGGTCGTCGAAGAGCCCGAGACAGAAACCGACCCGCTGGCCGGGCTATAGGTGAAGGTCAGGCCATCGACCGTGACGCTTTCCATATAGCCGCCGTCCAGACCCATGTCGGTGACCAGCGTGCCGCTTTCACCGCCCGGTTGGGTCGGGGTGATGGTCAGGGGCGCAGAGACCGTCGGACCGCCGTCGGTAACGTTCACATTGATGGTGCCATTGGCCACATCGGTGCCGTCACGCACAGTCACGGTGATCGGCACGGTCAGGGTGTTGCTACCGACCGGATGGTCGAGACCGCTGCTGATGCGCACCGTGTAGCGGCCATCCGCATCGATGGTGACCGTCACGACCGTGCGGCCACCGGCGGTGCCGACCAGATCGCCATTAGGTGCATTCGACCAGGTGATCGGCTCGCCGCGCGAGGTGAAGGTTCCGGTCGGGCCGCTAAGCGAAATGGTCGCGGCGGCGGTAGCATCGTCGATGGTGATCTGGCCCGAGGCGATAACCGACGGATCGGCCTCGCTGACATTGGCTGTAGAGGTGCCGACATCCAGATCGACTGTATCGATCTCGAAGCTGACCGAGGCCGAAGGCGTGCGGTTACCTGCCGGATCGCGGATGAAGGCCGTGATCACATAGTTGCCGTCAGTAAACGCACTGCCCAGCGCCAGATTGACCGTACCGGAGCTGAGGTCCGCTGCGGTAACGGTGTGGTTGATGGTGGTCACCGCACCACCCACGGTGATGTTCAGTACCAGCACATCGCCTGCAGCAACGCCTGTCGGCAGGCCGACAACGGCATTGAGACCCGCCGTCAGTTCGGCTTCGTCAACGATACCGTCTGCGGCCGCAGGGACGCTGAGCGTCGGGGCATTGTTGGACGGCGGGACAATATCCACGCCGAAGCTGTTGGTGGCATCAACCGGACGCACAACCCCATCCGGCCCCGTGGCAAAGGCACGAGCGGAGACGCTGCCCGTCACCAGATCGGAACCGCGCACCGACACCGACCAGGTGCCATCGGCAGCGACGGTGGTGCGATAGGTGGTGCCGCCAGCCGTAATCTCGATCTTGTCGCCAGCCTTGAAGCTGTCAGTGACGCCGGAAGGATGCTGCAGCGAACCGCTGAGCGTGACCGAGCCTTGGGACTCTTCAAGGTTCAGCACATCGTCAGCCGTAACGTCGTCGAACAGGATTTGCGGCGTCGCAGGGCTGCCCGCTGCGGGCAGGATTTCGAAGCTGATCGGTGCCGAGCGCGCCGAGGAGACGCCAGCGGCATCCACCAGCACAGCCGAGACCGAATAGGTACCCAGCGGCAAGTTGCCCGGCAGGGTCACAGTGACCTTGCCCGCAGCAATATCGGCGGCGGTCAGCACGTGCTCGGCATTGGCACCGTTGGCGATCTCGACAACGACGCGGTCACCGACGACACGACCTGACGGCAGGGTGACCTCGACCTGAATACCGTCGGCACGTTCTTCCGGCGTAATGCCATCTGCGGCTTCAGGCACAGCAATGGTTGGGGCGGGAGCGGGCTCTGGCTCGGACAGGTCCGGCGCGAGGGTCGAGGCTGGCGGAGAGTTGTTGCCCGCATCGTCTTGCAGCACGACCCTGACGGTCTGGCCTTCTATCTGCGGCGGCGACAGGGTCACCGTGAAGGTGCCGTCGGCATTCACCGTGCCGGTGCCGATGGTCGAGCCATCCGGGCCGGTGACCGTAACCTTGGCTCCGGCCTCGCCCTCACCCGTCAGGATGGTGCCGTCGTCGCTGACGTCGAGATTGGTCGCAGCAGCGGGAGGGGTGAGGTCAGGCGCGATCGCATTGGCGGGCGGCGAGACATTGTTGGCGGCATCGGTGGCGGTGACCGTCACCGGCTCCTTGTTGATCAGGGGCGGATTGAGGGAAACCTCGAAACGACCACTGGCATTGGTGGTGCCCGTGCCGATCACCTGACCGGCAGCATTGCGCACAGTGATGCTCGAGTTCGGCTCGGCGGAACCGGTCAGCTTGCTGCCGTCAGCGTTGAAGGCCACATCGGTCGGAGCCGCAGGCGGGGTCGTGTCTCCCGGAGGTGCGGGCGGCTCGGGCGGAAGCTTGGGACCGTCATCGTCACCATTGACCAGCGCATAGAGCGCGGCGGCAAGGCCAACGCCTGCGGCAATCATCGCGCCATTGTTGCCGTTACCATCATCCGAAGTCAGACCCTCAAAAGGTGCGGGCTCGAGTACACCGGTTGAGTAAACAGGCATCGGCCCGTCCACATTGGCACGGGCGGTCTCCATCATGACCAGGCCGCCCTTGTCATCCATCAGCAGCAGCTGACGCACAGCGGGGCCTTCATAGAAGTTGTTCAGGCGGATGACCTCGCCGGAAGAATCGACAACTACCAGATCCTTACCTTCGCGGATCATGGTGGCGACGGTACCTGCATACATGCGCAGGTAAATCTTCTCAGCAGATGCGACGTCGAGGCTTCCGGCCGCTTTTATCGTGGAAGCAGCCGATACGGGCTGCGTGCTGGTTGCCAGCTTGGCGTCAACATTCATGGCTTTAGCAGCGGGGGGCTGCATCGAGAGCTCCATTGTCTTTATATTGCCCAGATTGCGGCAAACTTGACCGATAGAACTTTACAGAACGGCGATATGTTGCTGCGTAAAAATACTAGGTAACCCTACTTAATCTCTTGTTATGTAAGGATTATATGCAGCGCACGGCTATATAGTCCCTCCGGTAGTGGGCTGTTACAATCTGGCTAGGTATATGGCACTTAAGAGGAAATTTTCTGGCCGTACGGGGAACTACCTACGGCGATTAACCGTATCGCCATAGGGATAGGACCTTGCGGAATTCGGGATTTTTACCGCCCAAAAAGCCGATAAAATTCCCGTTACACGCGTAATCAGGCAAAATCTCCCGATTCAGATGCAATGCGCACAAGCTCCGCCAGAGACTTGGCACCCAAGCGGTCCATCAGGTGTGCGCGGTGGGATTCAACCGTGCGCGGGCTGAGCTTCAGCTTCAGGGCAATGCTCTTGTTCGTGCCACCCGCGACCAGACCTTCCAACACCTGACGCTCGCGTTTGCTGAGCGTTGCGAGACGGTCTTTCTGCGTCGAAGGCGACGGCTGCGGCGCGGTTGGAGAAACCTGATCGTGGCGCACACCGGCCACAGCCTTGCGGATGGCCTCGGTGATGATGCGCGGCCCCGCCGAGGCTGACAGCACATCCATAGCCCCCATCCGCATCAGGCGCACAATCGTCTCCAGCGGATAGTTCTGGGTTCCGGTCACCAGCCACGGCACGCCGCGTGTGGACATGCCCAGCTCCTCCAGCACCACCATAAGACGGGTCGGATCACTAGGGGCCTGGAAGATCACCGCGCCCGGTTGCAGGTCACGCGCCACGGCCACGAAGGTGCCCGCATCGTCAAACTGGAGCAGGCGCACCTGATCCTGAAGCAGGGCCGTGCGGCGGGCTTCGAAATCCTGAACCTCGGGGCCGCCCACGCGCACCCAATAGGCGCGCTGTTCCTGACGATGACCAACGGGACGGAACAGGCCGCCAATACGCATGACCTGACCATCGGCATATTGTTCCGACTGTCCGATCGGGAAGGCAGAGATAGCGATAGCCGAATAGTCCTCGGTCGGATTGGCAAGACCCAGCGTCAGGTGCACCGCCTCTCCGCTGCGCACGCGGGCCGGTACAGACATGGCCAGATCGCGCTCTTCGGGGCGGATAGAACTGCACCACTCGCTCCACGTCACAGGCTGCCCCTGAAGCAGGGGTGCCCAGTGCTGGCGGGTGCGCGGATCAAGCGGGCGCATGCCCTTCGCGTCGGCATCCATGGTCCAGATCAGGTCGTCGCGAGCCGGAACGATATCCGCTGGCGGGCGTGCAGCGATCCAGCCGCCTTGCCAGTCGTCAATCGGAATACCGGTGCCGAGCCATGAACTGATATGGCCTTCGCTGTTGAAGATCGGCTCGAACTTCAAGCGGTGCCAGACGAACTCGCCATCGCCGCCCTTGAGCGGAAGGTGCATGGCAAAGCCGTGGCGATCTTCATTATGCTCATCAAAGGCCGCGCCCAGTGCAACACAGTCATGCGCCTCCAGCCACAGCGCCCAACTGCCTTCATTGTCGGCATCGGCACCCTGATAATCGATGGCGCGCTTGTTCATCCATACGGGCATGCCACCGGCCGCACAGCGCCACAGAAGGCTCGGCGTCTGGTCCATAAGGGCCGACAGGGTCTCCTGACTGCTGCTCAGGGCACGCTCGGCCAGAACGCGGCGGGTCTGTGGTTCCAATGACAGGATCCGCGAGGGCTGGCCTTCTTCCTGAAGGTTCCAGCTGTGCAGATGCCAGTAGGTCAGCGGCGTCTCGCCAACGCCTTGCAGCGGCAGGGTCACGTCCCCGCGCTTGGTCGCGCCATCAATCCACGGGCGCAGCGGCGAGGTCTTGGCGACCACACCACCGAAGGACAGGTTGCCCATCCCCGGCAGGGCCGCAAAGGCGTCGTTGAAATAGATGCGCTCTTCATGGCCCCAGACTACGGCCATGGCCAAAGGCGAAGGCAGGATGACACGCAGCGTGGCCTGTAGCCCGCCAGAGGCTTCACGCCCCTGCTCGCTGCTCATCTTTTCCAGATGGCTAAGCTCCATGGCCAGTTCACGTAGGCCGTCACGCTGGAGCGCGAGAGCGCCAGTGGTCGAGACATAAGGGGCTTTGCCCTGCGAAGCGGTATGGGTTTTCTTGTCCGTCATACAACCTAGGTATAACGACGGTATTCAAGATTCAGTTTCGTAAGTTGGTTTACGTAAGACGCGCTTTTAGTAACGGTTTCAGCAGATAGCTGAGCACGCTACGTCGTCCGGACTGGATATCCACCTGCGCCACCATGCCCGGCCGGATCGGCAACCGCTCGCCGTTCTTTTCAAGCCATGCGCTGTCTGTGCGGATCAGCACACTGTAATAGGCCATCTTCCCGCGCGGGGTGTCCTCTTCCAGCGTATCCTCGCTGATCTGCTCCACACGACCCGAAAGGTCGCCATAGATGGTGAAGTCATAGGCGCTGATCTTCACGCTGGCGGGCATGCCCTCGCGGATGAAGGCGACGTCACGAGGCTGGACGCGGGCCTCGACCAGAAGCTGGTCGTCGACGGGTGTCAACTGCATGATCGGCTCGCCCGGCTGGACGACGCCGCCACGGGTGGTGACCATGATCTCGTTGACGCGGGCGCGAACAGGGGCCGTCAGGCGCGTGCGCTGTAGCTGGTCGCGGCGCTGGTTCAGGATTTCGGTCTGTGCCGCCAACTCGGCCTTCTTGGTCGCAAGCTCGGCATAGGCTTCTTGCATATAGGTGTTTCGCACCTCGGTCTGGCGTCCCGTCAGGGCGGCGATGTCCTTCCCCAGTCGCAGCCCCTCGACCTCGCTGACCACGCCGCGCTGGGCCAAGGGCGTCACTATATTCAGTTGTCGCTGGGCATAGCCTGTCTCGGAGGACAGGGCCGCCAGCGTCGCATTCAGGTTCTGGCGACGCGCACGGAACAGGGACAGCTCGGAAGCGATGACCGGATCCCCCGCAGGGATACTGTCGGGGAAGTTGATGCTGGTCGCACCCAGAACCTCGGCCTCAAGACGGGCGATGGCAGCCGTCAGTGCCTTCACCTGTGATGCGGTTTCCTGAGTGGCGGTGGTGAAACGGGTGTCGTCCAACTGGGCCAGTGGCTGACCGGCATCGACCACCTGTCCCTCACGGACCAGAAGCTCCTGCAGGATGCCGCCCTCAAGGCTCTGGAT